>NZ_JUEI01000019.1:0-150619 GCF_000802655.2 Paenibacillus sp. IHB B 3415
CAAATTAACGCGGTGTCGTGTGAAACAAAGACTTTTTCAACAGTCTGATTCTCTCCACTTGCTAAAGAACGAAAGAGGCCATGTCAAACAGCAATTGGAAAAAGAGCACTTAATATCAGGACCACGGCTCAAAATACGGGAAATGCCTGGTATTAAATGACGTTTATCCAACTAAATGCCTCAGAGAAATTAAAATAGCGAAATTAAGATACATTTGTCCACTTACTGCCCTAAGTGGGGAGGTTGGCTTCAGCATTATATACGTTAGCTACCGGTCATAAGAGTTAATTACGGAATCCAGACCTTCATCTCGCCGCTGCCGCGGTTGCCCCACAGATAGTAAGGGACTGCGGTTACCTTCACCGCTTCCAGCGGTGCCTTCTCTCTGCTGTACAGCCCTCCGGTCCAGGCCGCCTGTGCTACACGGAAGCCGTCGCCTTCTACCACTATAGCACCGCCAAGCAGCAATTCATCATACGTCTCGGTGAATGAAGCTGCTTCACTCAAGGAAATCGAGCTTAGCGGTTCACTGTTATCAGCCGCTTCCAGGCAGTAGACCAGCGGGCCGCGCTGAATGGCAGTCTTCCCGGCATCGGCACGCAGATTCGGGTGGGCGTATACGCGGTGCGCTTCCATTGGAAGCTTCAGCTCAATCACGTCGCCAGCCTTCCATTCCCTGCGGATCACAGCATAGCCCTGCTGCAGGCTTGCAGCAGCATCGCCTAACGCCTCTCCGTTCACTCTGATCTCCACGTTCCCGCTCCAGGAAGGAATACGCAGCGCCATACCGAACACTCCGGCTTCCGCAGGATCAACCTTCAGGGTCACGGTTCCATCCCATGGGAAACGGCTCTGCTGGCTGATTGCTACCTCTGTGCCGCCCAGTGTGGTCTTCAGCTCACTGCCGATATACAGGTTAGTATAAAGCGTATCGCCGTGCTCAGTGTAGATATACTGGTTCAGCGAGGTCAGCAGGCGCGCCACGTTCGGCGGACAGCAGGCGCAGCCGAACCAGCCCTGGCGCTCCGCTTTCACATGATGTTTGCCGGGGTTGCAGCTGCAGGCCTGCGGCCATACTTCAAGCGGATTCACGTAGAAATAGTGTTTGCCGTCCTGTGCCATGGAGCCGAGCACATTATTATAGAGCGCCCGCTCCATCACGTCGGCATACCGGGCGTCCGGGGTCAATTCCAGCATCCGCTTGGCAAAAAAGATCAGCCCGATCGAAGCGCAGGTCTCCGCATAGACCGTATCATTCGGCAGATCATAATCAAAGGTGAACGCTTCACCATGATGTGTAGACCCGATTCCGCCGGTGATATACATCTGTTTCTCCGTCATATTGTTCCACAGGCGCACGCAGGCTTCGCGCAGGGCCTCATCTCCGGTAAGCCGTGCCAGATCGGCCATGGCTATGTACATATAGACTGCACGGACGGAATGTCCCAGAGCCACGCTCTGCTCACGGACCGGGATATGGGCCTGATTATAACTGACATCCACACTGCTTGTAGCCGTACCTGTCCAGTGCGTAACCCGTCCTCTTTGTTCCCACTCCTGATGCAGGAAGTTCGGTTCCTGTCCACGCTGATCGATGAAAAAGCTGCTGAGCTTCAGATATTTCTCTTCACCGGTCAGCCGGTACAGCTTCACAAGGGCCAGCTCAATTTCCTGGTGACCATCGTAGCCCTTCAGCTTCCCCTCTTCCGGTCCGAAGACGGTTTCAATGTGGTCAACGAACCGCCGCACAATGTTCAGCAGCTTGTCTTTGCCGGTCGCTTCATAATAGGCCACTGCCGCTTCAATGAAATGTCCCGCACAATACAGCTCATGGCAGTCCAGCAGGTTCGTCCACCGTTTGCCCGGCTCTTTGAGTGTAAAATAAGTATTCAGGTATCCGTCTTCGTGCTGTGCTTCGCCGACCAGCTCTATCATCTCATCCGCCTGACGCTCCAGCTCAGGATCACGCTTGATGCTAAGCGAATATCCCACTGCCTCCAGCCATTTAGCTACATCACTGTCCTGAAAAACCCAGCCGTTGAACTCGCCTTCCCTCCTGCCGGCAGCGATTTCAAAATTGGCAATGGCATGGCTCGGCTCCGCACCGGCTACCCGGTCATGCAGCGCCTCATACTGGTACGGAATAACGGTATCCTGAACCAGCCGGATATAACGCCCCCAGAATTCATCCTGAATAGCTACCTGCCGGCTTGTGTCAGCGGCTTGCTGAATATCTGCAAATTTACTCAATGTGTTTTCTCCCCTTTTCATTTCATCCTCGCTATTTGCAATTATAGACGGTAAAATGAATAAAAAACAGAATCATAAGCAACCCTGTTTTTGTACTATTTCACACTCGGATTATTAACCTTCCACGGAAGTCCGGCTAATAGAAAAGAGCTTGCGAAAGGAGCAGATATGCCACCCAGTCCAGCGTATATTCATCTGTCAGCGCCGCCGTTCCCCTATTTCCTGGAATGCGGCCATACCGTATATTTGCCCGGCGAGCAGCACCCAAACCGCAGCCGCATGGGGAAATTCGATCTTATTATTGTAGAACAAGGCTGCCTGTTCATCGGTGAGGATGATAAGGAGTGGGCGGTAACCTCAGGGCACACTCTCCTTCTGCTGCCGGACCGCTATCATTATTCAGTTAAACCCTGCGAGGAGATCACCTCCTTCACGTGGGTTCATTTTCACACGGTCGGTGAGTGGATGGAAGCGGAAGGTGATCCTGTATATGCTGAGCGGGAGAAGCATTTCCGGCAATTCCTGATTCATCCTTATACGATCCGCATACCCCAATTCGGACCTCTCCCGGGCCCCTTCGCACGGAGCGGACAGGCAGAGCAATTGCTGCAGCTTAGTCAGGGACGGCGCTCCAGCTCCGTATGGCAGCAGCAGCGCATCTTTGAAGAGATGCTGCGGATGATGGATCTGGCCCAGCAGGATACTGCGGGCAGCCAGGCAGCAGAGATCGCTGAGCAGACGGAAGCCTACCTGCGCAATCATTTTACGGAGGATCTCACGAATGCATCCCTGGCGGATGCGCTGCATTTTCACTACAATTATTTGGCCCGCTGCATGAAACGTGTCTATGGGCTGACCCCTATGGAATACTTGACGGATTACCGGCTGGAGCAGGCCAAGCTGCTACTGCTCAAGACAGAAATCCCTATTTCCGGGATTGCGGAACGCACCGGCTTCGAGAGCACCGCCTACTTCTCCCGGCGCTTCAGCCGGAAGGTTGGCATCTCTCCGCTGCGCTTCCGCAAGCGTTACTCCCGCTGAAACGGCAGCAGAAGCGCTTCTATGCAGGGAGCGTGGAGTCTACCTAGGCTCTGCCGGAAGGATTCGGAATTCATGTACATCCCGGCTATACGATAATCCCCGGATCCGGACAGATTTCGCTGTGTATGCTCTGATCTGTCCCCCCGGCTCCAGCACCTCCTCTGTACCATCCTTCAGCACAACCGATACCTGAACCTCCGATAGCGCCGCAGCCAGCAGCTCCATGTCGCTTTCCAGCACTTTATAGATATAATCCATCGGGCTACACCTGCTTTACTGTGTCTTTATTTAGTGCACTTGAATAACGCTGATTGCACTGGACAACCTAATTTACGTTCATAACCTATTTGTAGAGGAGTTCTGTAATTATGGGAGTTCTAAACGGCAGCCCCAAAGATGAACCGCTTCACTATGGTGAAATCTTCAATCTGTGGCAGGTCTCGGCAACAGCCAAAATGTCCTTGTCTACCTACCAGGCGTTTCACTTTCATGCCGGGGACCAGGATCTGAAGAAGATTATCGATGATCTTATGGATCAGGCACAGCAGGAAATTAAGGACTGTGACAAAATCCTCAAGCTGAACGGCTTCGTGCCTCCGCCTGCACTGCCGGACCGCCCCTCCGTCAAGCTCGAGGATATCCCGGCAGGTGCAAGGTTCTCCGACCCGGAGATTGCTGCAGCCCTCTCCGGGGCAGTATCGCTAAGTCTAGTGGTCTGCAGCCAGGTCATGGGCATGTCGATCCGCGAGGATATCGGCGCAATGTTCATGAAGATCCACGCGCAAATGGCCGCCTTCGGCATGGCACTGCTCAAAATGAACAAGCAGAAAGGCTGGCTGATCCCGCCTCCGCTGCAACTAAAGAAACCTGAGCCGGTTCATGCCTGAAGAATTCACCTCTAATCCTGCGCAAGCAGGATTTTTTGTTTTATAGCTATTTTTTTCCAGACAGATGCATATTTATTAAGACATGCCTTAAATCTGGAGATGCTGATAATGCGTTCATATCCCAAATATGTCATTATTCTGCTGGCCAGCCTGCTGATTGCAGCGGGAACCAACTTTTTTCTGGTACCCTATAAAATACTCGATGGGGGAATTATCGGCATTGCCCTCATAATTAATTACATCTCCGGCATCAAAATCGGACTGGCCATTATTGTCTGCAGTCTTCCGATCTTCCTGCTGGCCTGGTTCCGGGAGCGGGATATCTTCTATAACAGCATTCTGGGGCTGATGACCTCATCCTTCCTGATCGAACTGCTCGGGCCGCTGCAATATTACTTTCTGTATTATATCGAACTCGGTTCCATCTCCAGCGCTATTATCGGCGGCTTCCTGATGGGCAGCGGGCTCGGCCTGATGCTGCGGTTCAAAGCCAGTACGGGCGGAACAGATCTGCTGGCCAAGTTCATGAAACGTTACATTCCGCTCAATGTCGGAGTGATTATTTTCCTGACGGATTTCGTAATTATCGGCGCCGGCGGTGTACTGATCTCCAAAGAGACTTTTTTTCATTCCATACTGACTATTGTCTCCGGCGGTGTTGCCACCGGTCTATGTACGCTGGAAGACTAGAATGGACTGCAAAGAACGCGTCCTTAGGCTGTCCGGTTGCCAGTGCTTCTATGCTTCTGTGTTAAAAAATGTATATTCCTTTTACCTTCTTGATAAAATTTTATTATTCGTCAGAATATATGGAATAAAGGTTGAAATTTTCACACATTGCGGCGACAATCGAATAGATAACATTCCCGGGGAGGATCGACGAAGTTGGATAGCACAAGCAACAATAGCAATACTACCGCGCATGATATTATAGACCTGTGCCTGCTGGCCGGCAAAATCATGCTGCAAAGCGGCGCTGAAACCTACCGCGTGGAGGATACCATGAGCCGTATGGCCGCATCGCTCGGATTCCCTGGAGCGCATAGCTACGTTACGCCGACAGTCATTATGTTCACCACCAGCCGAACCGAACCGGTGAAGCTGTTCCGGATAGCTGAACGGACGACCGATCTGCAAAAAGTGTCAGAGGTCAATGACATCTCGCGGCGGCTGAGCGAACGCCAGCTTACCGCAGCCGAAGCCCGCGAGCGTCTGGGGATTGTCGACGACGCGGCGCATGCTTATCCGGTCTGGCTGCAGACTGTAGCTGCCGCCCTGACCGGCGCCTGCTTCACCGTAATGTTCAAGGGCAGCCTGTGGGATGCCCTGCCGTCGCTGCTGATCTCCGGGGTCGGCTTCGCCGCCGTCACCTATCTGCACCGCCTGGTCCAGATCCGTTTCTTCGCGGAGTTCATCGCCTCCTTTATCATCGGCCTGCTGGCTTTCTTCTCCGTCAGGCTTGGCATCGGACAAGAGATGGACAAGATCATCATCGGCTGCGTAATGCCGCTTGTACCGGGGCTGCTCATCACGAATGCCGTCCGTGACCTTATGGCCGGCCATCTGGTCTCCGGCCTGTCTAAGGGAGCCGATGCCTTCCTGACCGCCTTTGCCATTGGAACCGGCATCGGACTCGTGCTGTCCCTTTTCTAATTACCACTTGAAAGAGGTAGTCCTACATGATTTTGCAACTCATAACCAGTTTCATCGCTGCCTCAGCCTTCTGCGTTCTGTTTAATGCGCCGGTGCGCGCACTGCTTCAGTGCGGTTTCGCCGGAATGATCGGCTGGATGCTGTATCTGCAGCTGGATGACAGATGGGATACCGTTGTTGCCACCTTTGGAGCCACCTTGGTTGTCGGAGTGATCAGCCAATTTTTTGCGCGTTCCTTCAAAATGCCGGTGATTATATTCAGCGTCGGCGGAATTATCCCGCTGGTTCCGGGGGGCCTGGCTTATGATGCCATGCGCCAGTTCGTGGAGAATGACAACAACCAGGGGATTCAGTTTGCAGTTCAGGCGCTGCTGCTGTCCGGGGCCATTGCCGCCGGCCTTGTGCTGAGCGAGGTACTGGGACAGATGTTCCGGAGAAAGCACGTATCCGGATAGTTGTTCCACGGGGTTCCCCCGGCTGGCGCACCCTAACGTACATAAAGCCCCCCCTGTTCCGGAGAAAGCACGTATCCGGATAGTTGTTCCACGGGGTTCCCCCGGCTGGCGCACCCTAACGTACATAAAGCCCGCTTGCCTGCAGGGACCTGGTCCTTGCAAGGCAAGCGGGCTTATTGCGTTGTACGGGAGCACACCGATGTCTGCTTCCCTATTAGGTTCACCAAACCGTCCGTATTAAATGCAATATTAACAGTAACTATACTGTGTCTATACATTTGGCAATCGGTACGTGGAATTCGCAGCACAGAACTCTCAACTCTCTAAGTCGACGCCCTGCAGCCAAGTGAGCTAATTATTGTTTGAACTGTATACATACACAAGCCTAATTGTTGTACGTATTGCAACTTGTACCTATAGATACTGGGTGATTTGTAAGAGTTGTTGTATGAAATACAATAATTACCCCGCGTAACCGCTCTGATAAGGGGGAAATGCTGCATTTCCTACAACAATTCTTGATTACTCTCGATATCACGAAGAGATTGTTGTATTTCGTGCAGGAATTTAGTTAGCGGCTTCTGGCAACGGCCAACGATTAGCCGATTATTTTCTGATAGCTGACAATATCCAGCCACCGGCCGAACTTGCGGCCGATCTCCTTGAATAAGGCGCTCTGCTCGTAGCCGTGCTTCGCGAACAGGCGGCGGCTGGGCTCATTGTCTGCACATACGGTAGCTACCAGTACATGGAACCCAAGCTCGTTAGCCCGCTCTTCAATGAACCGCAGCGATTGCCCGCCCAGACCTTGTCCTCCGCTGCCGGGCTTCAGGTAAATGCTGACTTCACCGGAGGTATCGTAGGCTTCTTTGTTCTTGTGCCGGGTAATCAGCACGTAGCCCTGCAGATCGCCGTCCTGCAGAAGGACGTATGACTTAAATCGCGGGTCCCCGTTCAGCACAGACTGGCGCATTTGCCTCAATGTCTGCGGCTCGGTATGAAACGAAACGGTAGTGTTAAGTACATAATAGTTATAGATATCCAGCATACCGGCCAGATGTTCCTCAGTAATTTCTGCAAAGTGCAACCCGCTAGCAAGCAATTCCCCCATAATCATTAATCCTCCCAAATGGATGTTTCCAGCTGATCTACGAACCGCCGCAGCTTACCCGCGATCTTGAGATTAATTGCCCCGTTCTGATACATCTCCTGCACGGTATTCCGCTGCTCCTGAATGGCCTGCAGCTTCAGCTCCAGCTTCTCGTCATCGACGACACCGTCTTTGCTCCAGCCTTCGCCCTGCACCAGCCGGGATTCCAGCCGCTCATACTTGTCGATGACCTTCTGCGAGGCAAGCCGGTTCTCGTCGCTTATGCCGGCGCTGACGGCTGACACGGCCGCCTGGCACATCGCAATCTTCGCTGTCCGGGCACTTTCGGCATTCTGCACCGCCCGCCGGCCCTCATCCCCATTGAAGCGGCCCGAGAACAGGCCGGAGAACAGACGCTGAATTTCAGTTACCGTGAACTTTATTTGCGTATCCAGCCGTCTGCAGAGCAGCGATTCCGTATGATCCAGCAGCTCCTCCATCTTCACAGCAACAGGGGCGGGCACCGCCCCGTTCTCCAGCATCCGCCGCAGTTCTGTGCGCTCTGCCTCCAGGCCGCTCAGCCGGGCTTCAACGCCCAGACGCCGGAACTGCTCCGTGGCCGGATCACTGTCCGGCTTGGCCGTGCACAGCCGGTCGATCTTGTCTGTGAACTCCAGTAATACAGGCTGTGTCGCCCGCTCCGGGCTCTCCGTAACCAGGCTGCGCAGCATCGACATCCCAGCGTCGATCACTACATTCCTGGCCGCCAGTTCCGTATTTCCGTAGCCAATCGTCTGCACCACGGTCTCCTCTTTGTCGGCCAGCAGCGGCAGGAAGATGCTGGCAATGACCAGCGACATCAGAATGACACCTGCGGCGAGTGCAATAATCAAATCCCGTTCAGGAAACGGCGTGATACCGTCCCCGAGCACGAGCGGAATGGAGAAGGCACCTGCAAGCGTTACCGCTCCGCGCACGCCGGAGATTGAAGTAATGACCTGTGACTTAAGCGGCGCCTTCTCTACCCGGCGGAACCGGCTCTCCCATAAGGAATAGGCATAGACCCATAGAAAACGCAGCACAATGAGCAGCGCGGTAATCGCCATCACATACCCCGCAACCATAAAGTTGTTCAGCGTCTGATCGCGGTAGATGACCTCCACCACATCCGGTACGGACACTCCGAGCATCAGGAATACCAGACCGTTCAACACCAGCAGCAGCACCGACCAGGTACTGGCTGATACAAGCTGCAGCTTATACTGCGGCGATACGGCCCGGTCCTTCTCAATAGCATACATTACACCGCCGGCCACTACAGCCAGGATGCCCGATACGCCAATCTCTTCACTGATCAGATAAATGATAAAGGGCGTAAGAATCTGCAGCAGCACATGGATCGTCACATCCTCCATACCGAATCTGCGGATGAATACACTGAGGCGGATCAGCAGAAAGGAGAGCGCCGCACCCAGCAGCAGACCGCCTGCGGCAATCATTACAAAGCTGAGCGATGCCTTAGGAAGCGAGAAAACTCCCGTAACCATGGCCGCGATCGCAAATTTGAAGGCAACCAGGCCGGAGGCGTCATTCATCAGCGATTCACCTTCAAGGATACGGTGTATACTCTTCGGCAGATGCACCCTTCCGGCCAGCGCACCGACCGCTACAGCATCCGTAGGTGACAGAATCGCCGCCAGTGCAAAAGATGCCGCCAGCGGAATTGAAGGAATCATCCAGTTAATGGCATAACCTGCGACAAAAACCGTTACAAATACAAGCCCCAGCGCCAGAAGTAATATCGGTGCTCTAAGGTTCCACAGCTCATCACGCGGTGTCCGTCTCCCGTCATTGAACAGCAGAGGAGCAATGAACAACACAAAAAACAGTTCGGGCTCAAAAGACATATGTATTCCGGTCGGCACAAGTGCAGCAATAATCCCGAGTCCGATCTGAATCAGAGGAACCGGCACAAACGGAATGAAACGGTTCAAGATATTCGATACCGCGATTAGCCCGAGCATCAGCAGCACAGCAAGAAAAGTCTCCAAGCCCCATCATCTCCCGAATATCTTTTTTCAAAATATTATATCCTATATTTGCAGTGACTGCATAAACGCCAATAAACGGAAGACACACCGGAATTTCCGCTTGTGCCTCCCGCTATATTCTCTTTACAGAATCCATCCGGCTGCCTCACTGCAGAAGCAGGAGCTCGGGGATCAGGATTCGGACACCACCGTGAACCGTTCACCGATATGCTGCGGCTGTTCAAGCTCATCTACAATCGCAATCGCATAATCGGCATAACTTACGTAGCTCTCGCCTTTGGAATTAACGAGCAGATGATCCTGGCCCTTCACATACGCGCCTGTTCTCTCCCCGACGGCAAAATTGGCTGACGGACTGACGAACGTCCAGCGGAGTCCCTCCGTGGTTTGAAGAATCTCCAGATTCTTAGCCTGGTTCAAGGCTGTTGGCTTCACAAAATCCGGGAACCCCGGTGTATCCACAACCTTCACCGTCCGGGCTTCATCCACGTACAAGCTTCCTGCACCGCCGACGACAATCAACCGGGTATCCGGCACATTCTTAAGAGCCTCAATCAGTACATTTCCGGCCTCCACATGCAGATGCTCCTGTCCAAACGGCACTCCGAAAGCATTTATGGCGGCATCATAACCCCGCAAATCTTCAGCCGTCAAGGATAGGATATCCTTTTCCAGCACCGATGCTCTGCTGTCCGTTACCTTCGCAGGGTTCCGCACTATAGCGGTAACCTCATGTCCCCTGTCCAGCGCTTCCTTCACAATCTCACTGCCTGCTTTGCCGCCTGCTCCAATGACTGCTATTTTCATGATATCTGCCTCCTAAGATAGTTAGAGCCTCAAGCCAGCCGCAGAATATCGCTGATGATCTCCTTGTCGACATCCAGATCGAACTTCCGGCCCCAGAAGCAGCCTGCACCTTGCTCGCGAATCCGTTCGTAATCCTCGGCCCGCAGCGTTCTGGGGAATTCTGGCCCGGTGTCCCAATCCGTATAGCGTTTGATCTCATTGATTACATTATCCTTATATTTACTGTTCAAAATAATAGAATGGAAGAAGATCTCATCGCCGCAGAACGAATTCCTGAACAACCGGACGTATCCGGGATGCTCCGCGATGAATTCGAGGATATACTGCATGCATCCCCCGGTAAGCGACATCCAGTTCGAGCCCTTATACAGCGCCTCCGGCAGATCCTTCAGGCTGCGCTTAAGCCACGGTACCGACATCACCAGATTGATGTAACGGTTGCGGATCTCTGAGACAGCTTTGGCCCGGGAGACCAGGAACCTTGGATAATATACAGATACCCGGTACAGGCAGCCCCACATTTCCGCCTCATTCGGAAGCTGCAGATGCTTGACGAACTCCTGCCCTTCATGCTCCTTGAAGAAATCAGCAATCACCTTATTGGAGGCGAGAGGCAAATCCTGCCCGCTGATGATATGAACATAGTTATAATTCCCGCTTGCCCGGATCAGTTCAAAGCACTTCAGGATACATTCAATCTGGCCGTAATGGCCCCACTGTACGTCTACCGGCTGCTCTACGAAATGAATATCTTCGCGATGGATAATTTGCTCTTCGATGCCGCTTTTCTTATCCACATGCAGGAAAAACTCCACATGCTCATCCGTTAAACGATCGATCAGCAAATTAATCTGCTGAGGGCTCTTGTGACAGAGGACAACATAAGCCATTTTGAAATTGTGCAAAAGATTCATCCTTTCGCTCATTTATTTCCACATATTATAGGGGAATGAGCGAAGATGGACAAGCTTTCATTCTTCTCAGCCTTTGACAAGCAGCCGGATCCCAATATTCCACGGGTCTCTCAAAGTTGTAATGCCGCCTTCTACTTCTACACGGTACCCCGCTTGCTTCACACGTTCCGCCACTTCAGATACATCCCCGCTGCCCGGAAGCAGCAGAGTGAAGTAATCGATGCCCGCCGCATTGGCCGGAGACGCCTTAGCACCTTGTCCCGCCCAGACATTAAGCCCCATATGGTGATGATATCCTCCCGCCGAGATGAATAGTGCAGCGTCCCCGTAATGAGCCATTATTGCAAAACCAAGCGCATCCACATAGAATTTCTTAGCCTCCGCCAGATCGCCTACATGAAAGTGCACATGCCCGATCACCGTGCCCGCAGGCAGTCCGGTCCAGTTCACCCCTTCGGAAGCCGCCAGCAAGCCGTCCACATCAACCGGGTCTGTAGTCATCACCACATTGCCAGTAGGCTCATACTTCCAGGTGTCGCGCGGCCGGTCGCGGTATATTTCAATGCCGTTATTGTCCGGGTCCTGAAGATACAGTGCTTCGCTGACCAGATGATCGCCCTGGCCGATCTCGATGCCCGCATCAATCAGATTACGCAGCACCAATCCGAGACTTGGACGGTCGGGCACCAGAATCGCGAAATGATACAGTCCGGCTGCCGAATTACGGCGCAGAATCTGAGCCTGTTCAATCTCCCGCAGCACCAGCAGCACATGCACACCATCCGCAGTCATTTCCACTTCACGCCCCTGCTGGTGCAGGATCTTCAGTCCGATTACATTCTGATAATAGTTGAGCGAACGCTCCAAATTGCTTACTCTAATCTGTACAAGTCCAATTTCCAGTTCTTGCGGCAGTGCTGCTGTTGTCGTCATATAAACCCCTCCTGAATAAAAGCATATGGATCATTTCGTTCCGCCGGTGCTATTCGTGCTCAGTGCTGCTTAGTCTTGACTGTTTATAGAATCATCATTCAAGCTTGTAACTGTTTCCGTTACACATTAACTAACTTTAGTATAGTAGCGCTCTATATGTTTGTCAATTACTTTTGAAAATCGTCCGGAGGGGCGAATCAGGCGGGAATCCAATAGTTGAATTATCTATCCGGTGAGATCAAAGGGATTTATCCCTATAATTCCCCATGCAGCCGACTTCCGGCGGAATCAGAGGAATTCATAACTCATTTGGTTGGTCTACCTAATCAATGGCACATTGTATTCGGTTTTTCGCATACATTCGGCTCATCTCTACGGATAAACTCCAAATTTCAATGAAACTTATTTACAACAGACGAATATCATAACTTCCTATAAAAAAACCCGGCCAATTGGCCAGGCTCCGAAGCAGTCATCCGTTGTATTTGGGTTCACTAAGCATTTCAAATGATACATCCTGTGCAGTAATCCTAAGCTCACTCAGCGGCGGGTCCAGCAGAACCCATAATTCAAACCCTTGTTCCACCGCATAGATCTCGGTATACAACCAGACCATTCTGTTTAGGCGTTCAGGCAGAACCAACCCGGTCACCCCGGTAAAGGTTAGTCTGATATCACACTGATAATGCATGGCTCCACTGCAGTCCAGAATGATCTCCACAACCTCCTCCGCCGGCACAGCATATGAAATCACCCTTGAATCATGGAGGGACTTCTCAACTAGCTGAACAGCATGTACAGGCAGGCTGTCCTTAATAGAGAGATATCCTCTATAGTATTCATCATCCAGCACCTTCATTCTGGCTTCGTATTCACTACGCCACTGCCGCGCCTGTTCTTTGAACTCAGGTTCAGGATAAGTAGAATTGATTGTTCCGTTATGAATGGAGGGATGGAAGTATTCCGGAAGGTACTTCAGCAAATCCGCTTTGAGGTATTCCAGGAAATCTCTCGTCCTTTCCTTATAGCTGACCCCCTCCGCAGCATGCCATGCAACATCCTCCAGCCAATCCTGCTCCGTCTCGGGGAACACCATAAAGCCGCGCACCTGCATTTCTTCATACCATGGATATGTATAAAATTTCATTTGGCGCTCCTTTACTCCCCAAGTCTCATCTATTGGTAATCTTCGTGCCCATATATACCCGTTGTTCAAGTGTCGCCTGCTGAACCCAGTTCTGTATTTCCAAAACGCTGAACAGGAACTTATCATCTACCTTGATATAAGGCAGCATCATTCCCTCGAAAGGCCCGTTATTGCTCAAAATTGCATTCTCCGCCTTGATTATATTAATCACCTGATCTTCACTGATCCGCAGAAGCTCCGCCGTCTCGGCAAGCGTCAGAAGCGGGTGGACCGTGCTCTGGCTCACTGCTGCCTGCTCCCAGCCGGTTGTCCGGTCGCTGCTGATAAGCAGGCAACCCGCCACAAACGAAAGGCCCAGAATCAGTGCGGCCCCCAGAATTGTGAATCGGTTCTTCATATACAACATCCCCTTACTTGTATGTAAATTAAGATTTAGAATTATAGGACATGAGCCAGCAGTCCCTCCATTCACCTTCATGCCACTCGTGCTCCGGCAAAAGCTTGCCGCGTACAAAACCATTCTTCTCGTACACTCTAAGCGCCCTGTAGTTCCGGCATTGCGGGTCCATAACAATGAGGCCGGCCTGCTCCGCTTCGAGCAGATGCTTCACCATCCCGCCTACCAATAGCGATCCGATGCCTCGATTCCACATCTGCGGCTCGCCGATGAACTGATCCATCCCGTAGATCTTGCCTGTATAATCCGCGTAACCATACTCTTCTTTCTCTTCCCTGCCGACAGGATAGTATTGGATATAACCTATGGGCCGGTCTTTGAACTGCACAATCCCGCGGTTTACCCCCTCATCTTCATCCTCATAGAAATGTGCCTGCACCAGCGTATGATCATGCGGACGGTCCCGGCCTTCGTAATACTCCAGCACTGCGGGATCGGAGAGCCACCGTACCAGCAGGGGCGCATCTTCCCTTTCCAGCCTACGGACGTTCAGGTCCCCGCTGTGGAACAGAATCATTATGTAATCACTCCTTAGAGATCAGCTGCCGGCAGCCCCGTCCGCTACAGCCGCTTGTCTATAATATGCTTATTCTCCTTGATCTCCTTGCGGAGCAGCCGGATTTCCTGAATCAATTCGTCCAGTTTGTAGGTAGCCCTAGATCCATCAATGGCCTTGCGGATAATCAGCATAAAGACCAGCAGCGACAGGAACCATATAATCAGTACTAAGAACATCATCATATCTCGCGCCTCTTCTCCATTTATTGCAGCAAACCACACCTGGTGTCAGTCTAAACCATCTGGAATAATGTGTAAAGACAGCACCAGCGATTTCTGCAGCCGCAAAAAAGGGACCCTGCCGGGAACCGGCAGGGCCAAAGTCTATTATAAGGGGGTCATGTGATTAATATACAGGCCCAACCTTAACGCCTGATGAAAAGCACATAAAGGTTTGATGAAAATTTATAAGTCCTAAACAAAGAGATAGACCCTGCCGAGGCACGGCGGGGTCTATCATAAATGTATCCACTGGGGGGTGGAGATCTTTAATATACTCCCCGAACCTTAAGAGTACATAAAGCTATGCTGAAAGTTTCCTTAAGTTTCTGTGGCAGTCTACAAAATCTTACATCACGGGCCGGTGCCGCTTGAGGTTACGTGCCAGCCCAGCCTGCTTTTCTTCACATAGATGTAGCTTCGCTCTGTTTCTTCAGCATAGTACAGATTACCGTACCTTGGATCATCCTTAATCTGTCCTTCTGTAACCCTGCCCGCAAATGCAGCTGCAGGATCACGGATCAGCAGGCTCTTGCGTACAGCGAGCTCAGGTGTAGGAGAAGGAAAAATGAGCAGATACAATATCCCGAGCCCGAGCAACACCGTTATATAAAAAGCAGCGCCTTTTCGCTTGCGCATAGAGTTTCGCATAGCACATTCCTCCTCTGCCTCACGAAACAGGAATTTGATGTACGATCTGATCCAGTGTAACCTCCTGCAGCACATTCTCCATCGCTTTCTGCGCAAGTGAGAACACGGGTATAATTGCCCCGGCAATGTTCTTGCCGACCGGGCATTCCGGATTCGGATGCTCATGGACAGAGAACAGTGAATCCTCTTCCACTGCATTGACCGCCTTGTAAATCTGCAGAAGCGTGATATCTGCGCTACTTCGGGTAAGCTTCGCACCGGCTACACCGGGGCGGACCTCCACCAGACCAGCCTTGTTCAGCATGCCTGTAAGGCGGCGGATGACAACCGGATTCGTATTGACGCTGCCGGCAATCCACTCCGAGGTGCTTTTACCGTCTTTGTTGCTGTCTATTAAAGTTAGAATATGAATAGCGACCGCAAACCGGGTGCTGATGTTCATGGAAATCTCTCCTTCATACTGACCAGAATGCTTCCCGCTAGATGTAACAATAATAGTTACATTCTAGACAATTGTCAATCCTGCAAGGAGTTCCGTGACCTCTTCGGGGTACTTCTGGCTTAGTCGTTTCTTTCCCAGATTGCTCTTCACGATCCGGATCATCAGCTTATCGCCGCTCCCGGCTAACTATTCACCTTCATCCCTCCGGTTTCAATGTTTTACTCATTGGAGTACATTACAATGCCTTGCGCATCATACGGATAGTCGATCTGCTGCTTCACGGCAGCCATAGCCTCCCGGCCGGCAAATAAGGATACCAGATATAATCCCAGATCAATTGAGGTTGAGACCCCGCCTCCGGTAATAACATTCCCGTCCTGCACAATCCGGGCCTGAACCACTTCCCGGCAATACGGCTCAAGCAGATCATAAGCCGATGGATGTGTTGTGGCCCTGCGTCCCTCCAGCAATCCGGCAGCACCCAGTAGCAGGACACCGGTGCATACGGATACCAGATATGGAACCCCGCTTGCTCCCTGAAGCCAGGAGATAAAGCTCTCGTCATGCCGTAATGCCCTCGTCCCGAACCCGCCGGGTACAAATACCAGATCATACACTGATAAATCCGGCAGCACTTTACCGGTTTTGACCGTCAGCCCCATTTCATCTGTGATTTCTCCGGCCGGACCGCAGATGTCCCACTCCAGCCCTTCCCCTGCAGGGAACTGGCGCAGCCTGTAGATTACATCATAAAAACCCGCGAAATCCAGAAACGTAATGCCGTCAAACAGAATAAAAGCAATTTTCACGCTACACGCTCCTTCAATATCCGTCGTCCTGCAATACTACTCGCTGTCGTAAGCCTGCAAAGCAACGGGCAAGGCCTGAATGACCATATTGCCTACAGCCGGAAGAGGCAGCAAGACTGCGCTGATAATCTCATCACGGGTAGCGCCGAGCGATTTGGCATGCTTGACATGAAGGGCCAGCCCGCTTTCCAGCCTGACCGCCGTGAGTACGGAGATATAGGCAATTTCTTCTGTTTTGGCATCAAGCGCACTAGCTGCATCCAGCTTCTGCACAACTTCCCCCCAGGCCTTCTGCTGCTCCGGTGCTTCTGTCATAAACGTCATGAACGCATTGCTGACCAGCGGTACATTGTCCATTATCATAGTCCCTCCAATTGTTAACTTACAATAATAATGAAATCCACCCTCTTCAGGGCAGACTGTATCTGTTCGTTCATAGGTACTAGGCTATTAGGCGCTTGTCAGAATAATCGGTTTGCCTTTGGTCACCACAATCGTATGTTCATACTGGGCAACACGGCTGTTGTCCGCCACACTTAGCGTCCACCCGTCCGACTGCTGCTCTACAAAATCCGCACCTGTGGACAGGAATGGTTCTATGGTAATCACCTGGCCTTCTTTCAGCACAGTCGTTACACGCGGATTATAGAACGGCAGGATCTCGTAGGGCTTCTCATGCAAAGATTTGCCGATGCCGTGGCTGCACAGATTGCGCACAACCTTGTAGCCGCGCTTGTGTGCCTCCGACTCCATAACCCTGCCGATCTCGTTCACCTTCATTCCCGCTCTGAGGTGATTAATCACGCTCATCATGGTTTCCTCCGTACTCCGGCAGAGATGGACCAGCTTCTCATTATAAGGAGGCAGTTGAAAAGATACACCGGCGTCCCCGTAATACCCGTTCAGCTCCGCCGAAACATCAATATTGATTAAATCGCCGGCCTGGATCACCCGTTGACCCGGGATTCCGTGTGCCACCTCTTCATTGACGCTGATGCAGGTGGTTCCGGGAAAGTTATAGGTTACCTTAGGGGCAGATTTCGCGCCAAAATGGTTCAGAATCCTCGCGCCCACTTCGTCCAGCTCTGCAGTTGTCATTCCGGGAACTACACTTTTCTTCATCTCGGCGATGGTGTGGCCTACCACTTTACCGGCTGCCTTCAGTCCTTGCAAATCCTGCAGTGTCTCGCTCGTCATCCTGTTCACATTCCTCTCGTATCTGTTGATTCTCCGGCAACTTCCTGAAAAACGGCTCCGTCCCAGCGGTATGAAGTCTCAACCTGCCTGCCAACAGAGTTGTCATAATGGCCCGCCCGGAAACCGCCTTCGATCACGTCCAGCTTGACGGAATACCGGTCAGGACTGCTGATAAACAGCCCGGAAGCTGCTCCCTTGATCTGCAGCTCCTGGATCGTATGATCCGGTCTCAATGTAAACAGCTTGAACAATGATCCGCTCGAAGAAGCATATTGGCCAATCGTAAAATCGGGATTACCGTCCCCGTTATAATCAGCGAACTGAATCTGGAACAAATCGCCGAAGCTCAGTTCTTCGGTGAAGTGCCGGCTCAGCGCGAACGTACCGAGTGCTGCGCCCAGTTCATCCGTAATCACCAGCCGGAATTGACCGGTCCAGCTCCGTCCTGCCAGCGGGGAAGGGGTCGACCAATCTTCGCTGTAGCTGCCTTTCAGCAGCTGGAGGTTCAGGAATTCCTTGTTTCCTGTGACCGTGTATAAATCATTGCGCGAGACCGTTACCGGACCTTGAGTTACCACCGATGCCTCATCCGCTTCAGACTTCGCCGCCGCGCTTCCTCCGCTGAAGATCAGCTTGCGCAGCTTATCGGCATTCTTGGCAGAGACTGTGTAGCCCGTCCCGCTCCGCTCAGCAGATAGCAGCAGTCCGCTATTCCCTTCTTCCTGGCCCAAGCCCAGAATAAAGTCTTCGGTATAACCATCTCCGTAGACCAGCTTCATGCGGAAATCCGCATCGTAATCCAGCTCTCCCGCAATACGCTTGCTTGTATTCATGGCAGAAGCCATCGTCTTAATGAACTCGCCGTCTTTGAAAATCCTGGACTCAAAGGGAGCCGTCTCCGCTTGGCTCTCTATAGAGTTATAGGTCAAATCAATTTCTGAAATCCATCTTGAATTAATGTAGCCGAAAGCATTCTGGCAGCCGCTTAATACAACAACCAGTAGAACAGGCAGAATCAGCAGTAGCCGCCTTATGGGTTCCACCTCCACATCCTTATGTATGATACAAGTATAACAGCCTTCTTAAGCAGTGTGAAATTCACGTATCTGCCGCCTGTCGCCCTGAAGGCAACGTTCTGCCCCGGTATATGCCAAAAACCGGTCCGCTGAATACGCAGGAACCGGTCTGTGCAGCAAATTCAATATGTAGAGAATTCCCCGCTATATTCTATTTTAGCGAATAGCCCCCACAGCCTTCATCCAGGCTTCCGCAATCAGTGCATGGCCGGCAGGTGAAGGATGTACGCCATCCCCGGCCCAGAAGGCAGGCTCGGCCTTAACCGAAGCAGCGGCGAACAAGCCATCCAGCGGAACCAGCACCGCTCCATATTCACGGGCCAGCTCACGCACCACATGAATTTTCGGGTCCAGATCCTGGCGCCAGCCCTTGCGGTCTTCCGGCACCGGCAGTACGAACGGCTCAACCAGTACCAGCTTGGCATCCAGGCTCTGCTTGGTGCGTTCAATCAGATCACGGTAGGAAGCCTCGAACTCAGCCGCTGTCGTCTCCTGCCCGGAATCGAACCAGCGCCAGGTATCGTTCACTCCAATATAAATGGATACCCAGGTCGGCTTCAGCTCCAGACAATCCCTGTCCCAGCGCACCTGCAAATCCACGGCGCGGTTGCCGCTGATGCCGCGGTTGATAAAGGTAAGATTCTTCTCCGGATACTGCAGCCCAAGACGAGCGCCCGCCATCAGCGCGTAACCTACACCTAGCGATGAAGCGTCTGCGTAATTGCGGCCGCAATCCGTGATACTATCACCCTGGAACAGGATGATATCGTTCTTTTGAAATGGCATGCCTGAAATCCTCCTATGAAAACATCTGTAATGGTATAAACATGATCATTATAACAAATAGACTTTCCTGCGAATACGTTTTCATCGCAGATTCACGGCGCAAACCTGTTCACCGCCCTAAGCGCTGCAAGCAGAGCTGTATACACAACGCCGCCTTCTGCCGCATAGCCGTCTCTTCTGAAATACACACAGCGCAGGAAATTCTTGCAGTTCACCCGGTTTATATCCGTGCTGCGGCTTCTCGGTTCATTGCCGATAACCGCCAGACTCCCGAACCAGCCCGCAATCTGCTCCTGCGGGAGCAGGCTATGGATAATCATTGTATCCAGAATGGTCGCAATCCGCTCATCCTCTTCTTCAGAGAAGATGTGGCTACGTTCAGCAGCATGCGCTGAATCCCCTCCAGAACTTCCACTTGCACTTCCTCGCCGCTCTCCGGGCACTGTACCAGCTCATCCAGTGCATCTGCGCCATGCGCTGCCGCATGCGCCCAGCCGCCCTCCTCCAGATAGCCGCGCAGATCCTGCTCCTCCCTGTAATAACGCAGCAGCGACTGCTTCAGAAGCCGGAAGCCGGCAGGTGTAAGGAATGGCCGTTCCTTATGGCGCTGTGCGATCAAGCCAATCACCAGTACGGTGAAGGTTCTTGTGAAGACGCTGCTATCTGCGCTACGGCCAATGCCATGGAATAAATGATGTTCATCAGTCAGCACTTCAAGCATGCTATAGAGCTCCCCGGCAGTGAACAGCTGCTGCTTATGAATCCACATATAAAAGGTTGGATAGACCAGTCCATCCCGCAGATCCGGGTCCGGGTCTCCGATATACTCCAGCATTAAGGCTATAAAGTCTTCATACCGCTCTCCCTCGCGGATCTGATAATGCTCAGTTTCAATTCTCTTCAGATCCGTTCTTAACCGGGATCGCTTCATTTCGTTTAAGGTTGCCTCTGTGTTCTGATGCATAGTTTCACTCCTGGTTAAGTGTATTGGAATGAGCCTGAATCATCCCCATGATTTCTTCAATGACCAGCCCGGGCTGGTCATGATGGATATAATGACCGCTGCCCGACGCAATCAGCTGTCTGCTGGCCGCAGATAATTCCAGGAACTCCGCCTGGCTCTTCTGCTCAATCTCCAGTATCGCGTGTGCCGGCCAGTCTGATCCATCCTCATCCGCAAGCCCTCTGGTTATCACCGACAGCGGAACCTGGCTTGGCATGGAACCCCGGGCAGCAGAGATCTGCTTATAGCTCTGCATCTTATCGATCCGCTCCCTATTGAGCGAAGGGTTCAGCAGGTACGCCCGGTTCGCAGCGATATGCTGCGGGGGCAGCACCCGCTCATAAGTAAGCTCCTTATATTCGCCTGCAGCATCTATCAGTACAATTCCTGCTGTCCGCTCAGGATAGCAGCAAGCGAACAGTCTGGCTACCAGACCGCCAAAGGAATGACCGACTAGAATATAAGGGGCTTTTATATCCAGCAGTGCCAGCAGCCGGTACAGCTCCTCCACCAGATCCTGGCAGGAGCGCGGCCCCGGCACTCCCGGGCTGGTCCCGGTACCGGCTCTGTCATATGCGAGGGTTGAAGCATGCTGCGCAATATTCTCCTGGACACCGCTCCAGGAATCGCAACCATCCCCTAATCCGGAAATAAAGATGACAGCAGGCGCACGGTATGCAGAATATTTATAATACAATCCGCGGCCCTGCCCGTCCGTTTGAACCTCCATCCAATTGCAGATAAACCCGTTCTGAATCATCTTCTCCTCCTAGCGCTGCGCAAAAAGTTCATATATAGGATGTATACCTCATTCAGGATAAAGGGCCTTCCAGTAATTTACTATATAAATTCACACAGCTCTCCTTTCACAGTCTGAGTTCATGAAAAATCCCCCTCAACTGCCTGCTGGCGGTTGAAGGGGATGATCTGCCGCATGGAAGCGGCCTGCAATAGGTATAGATGGTTAGGAGAGAATTAATGGGCCAGACTGAACAACCCGTGAATATGGGTCAAATACCGGATATTGCTCGCTTCCTTCATCAGTGTTGCCGGCAGACCCTTCAGCGGTGTGGAATTGCCGCCGACAATCGCCACTCCGTCTCTGCGTCCCAGACTGGCAAGTGTCCCGGAATTCACCGGACTGAAAGTCTCGGAAGCTTTGTCATTCAGGTAAGCGTAAAGGTTATAGCCGATCAATTCACCCATCTGCCAGGCAATTTGTGCCGTTGGCGGATACGGACGGCCGTCCGGTGCGAACACAACCGCACTGTCACCGGCTACAAATACATTCTGGTGTGAAGTAGATTGCAGGAACTCATTCACGGTTGCGCGGCCGCGGTTCACTTCAAGCCCGGACTCGCCGATCAGCGGGTTACCCTGTACGCCGCCGGTCCAGACGAAGGTATTCGCCACAATCTGGCGGCCGTCCTTCAGATCAATGGTATTGCCTGCTACATTAGTAACAGGAAGACCTGTCAGGAACTGAACTCCCCGTTTCTCGAGGCTGGTTGTCGCGCGCTCAATCAGATGATCCGGCAGAACCGGAAGAATCTTCGGTCCGGCTTCTACGAGCAGCAGCTGGATTTCAGCCGGATTCACTCCATATTTCTTAGTCAGCTTGGGCAGTACGTCGGCAATTTCACCTACAAGCTCAACACCTGTCAAGCCGCCTCCGCCAATCAGGATGGTTGCATCGGCCGCGTTGCCGCTTTTGGCATATTCACGAATCCGGTCTTCAATATGTCCGTGAATCCGCAGTGCATCCGCCGCCGATTTCAGCACCATGCTGTACTGTTCAAGTCCCGGGATGCCGAAATAAGCCGTCGTGCTGCCCAGACCGACAACGAGAGCATCATAAGTCAGCATTACACCATCCGAGAGGATGATCTGCTTGTTCTCCACCGAGAACGAATTAACCTTGGCAATCTTCAGATCGATATCCTTACCGGCGAACAGCTTCGCAAGCGGCATGGCAACCGCCTGTTCCGAAGCACTTCCTGCTGCAAGGCGGTGTAGTTCGGTAATGATCTGGTGTGTTGGATACTGATTAACCACTGTAACTCTGGCTTCAGCTTTGCTCATATATTTGCGCACGGTTAGCGCACTCAATAAGCCGCCGTAACCTGCACCTAGAATAACTATGTGTTTTGACATCATATTTCCTCCGTCCTTACGATTAAGAATTGAACAATAATTACTTACCGGATTGGCGTTCGCCGCTGACCTGCAGGTATGCATTCATGAAACGGAGCACGTTCTGTACCTGCGGGTCCTTGATCATTTTCATCATGCCAAACAGGCTGATGGTTTCACTGCTTGCATCCGCGCGGTCTTTCGCTTCAATAACCGTAGCCGCCAGATTCTTGACAGAGCCTACCACAGGACCCGCCATCTCCTTGATTGCGCCTACCGTATCATTTTTCAGAACTTCATCCGTTGCAACCGACTGTACGAAATCGACTGATTTGGTTAATACATTCACCAGTTGGGTAATCTGCGGCAGCTGCTCCACCAGAAGGATCAGGGATTCCTGAACTTCCGGCTTCAGAAGCTGATTCAGCAAATCCTCTTGGGGAAGGCCTGCTGCGGGTATTTCTTGTTCAGAAGGGGTTTGGGTAATGGTTTCTGACATATCGAAGTCTCCTTTACAATGGCATTGCTGCTTAAAAGTATTCATCCACTGAAACTATGTGACTATTATAACATTCCGGTTGTAATAAATGTCACAATGTTTTTGGCTTTATAGCCTTATTTTGTGATTAAAATCACTTCTTTTCTCGCTTTTTCAAAATTTATCGACTATTTGAACTAAAATTCACAATTTAATGTTGTTTAATCATTGACGTATGCTTGTAGTTGTGATATTTTAAGCAAGTAACTTATTGTAAGTTTATTTATTAATATTAGCTATTGATTATTACTAACCAACATACATATCACAATGGAGGTCATTATTTATGAGTACTTTTTCAGAATTGGTTCAGTCCCGCAGATCGGCTATGAATTTCGTTGAAGGGGTAAAAATCCCTCAGAATGAGCTTGAGGAGATGTTCTCACTGGCACGCCTGGCTCCATCGGCCTTCAACCTGCAGCACGCCCACTACAAAGTCATCAGCGATGACACTGTGAAGGAAGAAATCCGTAAAGGTGCGTACGGCCAATACAAAATCCACACCGCATCGGCTGTCATCGTCGTACTGGGTGATAAAAATGCCTACCAGCAGGCTCCAGAAATCTATAGCGGACTTAAAATGCTGGGAGCCATGAGCGAAGAGGATTACGACCGCACCATTCAGTCTATTAATGATTCTTACACCGGAAAGGACGCTTTCCAGCGGGATGAAGCGATCCGCAATGCTTCCTTGTCGGCTATGCAGTTCATGCTGATTGCCAAGGACAAGGGCTGGGATACCTGCCCGATGATCGGTTTTGATCCGGAAGCGGTGAATGCTACCCTCGGGCTCAGCGACAACTTCGTTCCGGTAATGCTGATTACGATCGGCAAAGACAACAAACACAAGATTAGACCGCGCGGCTACCGCAAGCCGGTTAATGAGTTCGTAGAATTTATCTGAGCCTAAACCGGGTCCAGAGAAATCCCTATTTAATAGTTGACAGCAAAAAGGTCTTCCGGCAGCTTAACCGGAAGACCTTTTTGCTGTGATTTTATAAGATAAAGCTTCAGCCTGATGATTATTTGGCATAATGCAATATAGCCGCTGCCGCGCGTTCCCGCCGCTCCGCATCCGGACTGTGCAGGGCAGCCTTCAGAACAGCCAGCGCCTCAGCTATTGTGGCTTCATCCACACGGGCTGGAGAATGAGCAGCTTCCACATCGCCTGCCGAAGAATCTGCAAGCCACAAATCCATTCTTGCTGCAGGCAGCACTCCTGAATAGCGGGTAACTTCCTGATCCGAAGCAAGCAGTGCTTGTACTGCAGAATTCACAGCTGTACGGGGCAGACTCTTCAGCCAGGTTACTCCGCGCCGGTGCGCAGTTCCGCCCTCCACACTCTCCTGCCGGGCATCATAGAAATAATCACCCAAATCGCCAAGGTATACCCATTCCTCATCCGCAACCAGCACATAATCCCCGTCCTGCATCATGTTGACGAAGGTGTCTAAACTGCCGAGTGCCTCTTCCAGCTCCTGCCCCTGATAAGCTCCGGATGCAGCCAGCCTGCTGCGGACATCCTCTCTTCCGCTGGTCTCCAGATCTCCAACAACGGGATCTCCCGCACATACATAATTATCCTCCAGAAAAGACTTGATTAACCCGCTGCGGGTTCCGCCAAGCCTCACTCCAAACAAACTCATCCTTTTCTCCTCCTTCAAGTGCCCGGATACCTGAACCGCAACATAACAATCAGTAAATTATACAGCAAACGGCAACGCTTTTGCCGTCCATTTTTTAAGACAGCACTGTTCCAGGACACCAAATTTACCCTGCAGGTGAATCAAGCTAGAGATTGTGAAGCTACCTGCGGACAAAACATGCTGAGCTAAGAAGCTTAGCAATTGCACTTTTCCTCACCTGAGCTTGGCTTGAGATTAGCGGGAGATTGGCTGAAGCATCACGGGCTCATGAACTCATCAGCTCGTGAAGAGGACTGAGATTCCGTTATTTGCGAAGAAATGGCGAATTCGCAGGACATTCGGACTGAGATTCCGTTAATGTCCTGAAACGCCTTGTTATAGCGCTTAAAAGAACAGGATAAAGGATTCTCAGTCCGAATCCTCCTGATCAGGAGGCTTTTTGGCGAAATAACGGCCTCTCAGTCCACTTCAGCAAGAAATCTGCTTCGATATACCGGCAGCCAGTCAGCGGATTGACACAGCCGATAGCGGTTCAGAGTATTTAGCCCTCCTTGCAGCGACTGGTTACGTTGAATCAAGTTTTGAGTAAATAGCTATTGTTCTGAATCATTTATTGCGATCATTTCTTGCGTATAGCTGGATAAGGATCCTCCTCCTAAAAAACTAAGGATAAGGAAGCATAATAGCGCTTACATGACCTTACAGTGAAAAATAACCGCAAATTTAAAGTATTCGCCTTTTTACGGCTGCGGCATATCACGGTATAATACAGGTATCAACTCAAGGAACCATACACTGCGGTAAGAATGCATGCGGGGGCAGAATCTCCGGCAGTCCTCTTAAGCAGCTGTACTCCCTGAGCTTGAGACTATATCTTTGATCCTGGCGTTACAGCTTTCAATCCATCCCTACACGAAATGGTATGAGCTTCTTAAAGCTCAAAAGCCCACAATCAATCCTATCGTGGTCAGCGGATGAATTAGAGAAGATTTAACGGGCAGGATAGGCAAATTGACTGCCGCCTCGGACGATTTCTACCCGGCTGAGTACAAAGGATAGGATAAGGAGTCTGAGAAGAACATGGGTATAGTGGTTATAATATAAACCTCTATTGTTGATGAAGCTATCAATAATAGAGGTTTATATGTGTTATAGGGGGGATTTATTTTACTTATAGCGGGACAAGCATACAACTGACCTTGGCATAGGCCGCTTTAGCGTAGCCCTTCGGCAACTTTAAGCAGAGTCTCTTTGGATACGTCAGGTGATTCTGTGCTTACTTCATGCAGAATGTTCCATTCGTTATTCTCCCCTAGCTCGATCCACTGGATATAAGCATAATAGTTGTTTTTGTTCCCATAAGCTTCTTTATTCACAATATATAAAGCATCTAAAGATCCAACCTTCATCTCCTCAACCGTAGTAGCCGCTGCAAAATTTGCTGTGAGCTGCGCTTCCAGTCCGCTAGGCGTATACTTAACCACAATTGCATCACTTTTCCCCCTTGGACCCTCATATATGAGCTGCGGGCTTATAGTCTTAGCTATTCTATTAGGAGTATTGAAGCTCTTGATCCAGGCATAATCCTCACCGGGCTTAACCCTTTTCGAGAGGACATTGGTGTATTTTTTTACCCAGGATTCGTCTATAATCCCAAGCTGACTGTCAGACCTCGCTTCGGCAAAATAATATCCTTCCGGCAGACTGCTCGGTACAGCCAGCTTTCCTGTAATTGGCTCGATGACCTCCTTCCAGCTCTCTATATCGGAGAACAGCTGCGGACGGTTCACCTTAAGCAAATCATAAACACCTTTAGGCTTGGTTATATATAAAAAGGCGGATTCATTCACTGCCAGTTTAGACTGAATGTCATCAACAAGCAGCTTCACGTGCTCACCGTATTCATTGGATTCAGTATATTCCGAATGAACAATCACCTTTATTCCAGTAGAACCATATGTAACAGCCCATAACCTTTCCGCACCATAAACCACGCCTCCGAACAGCATCAGGCCGCAGAGAACAACCGCTATCCTTGCAGTGCCGCGCATATGTCTTTTGGTTTTCCGTTCGTTTTGGAATTTGAAGTACTGATCAAAGCTTGCGGAAATCTGTGTCTCCAGCTGTTCCGGAATTACTGTATTCTGCTTAAAGCTGGCAAATTCCCGTTTCAATTGACTTTCGACAGGCATGTATAGTCCCCCTTCATCTCATCTTCCTCTGTAAATACGGCATGCTGCCGCAGCTTGCGCATTGCCTTGTGATGCCTGGATTTAGCGGTACCCAGCGGTATCTCCAAGGCAGAGGCAATCTCGTCAAAGCTGCATTCCCCATAGTAGCGAAGGACAACAACACTGCGCAGTTTAGGGGGAAGCCCAGCAACCAGCTGGAGCAGCTCTCCCCGCTGTTCCTGCTCAAGGAGCGGTGTATCCGCTCCCGGCAGCAACAACTCTGTTGCATTCTCCCTGCTGCGGATCTGGATGCGCAGCCTGCGCCAGCTCTCCGGCTCCAGTTGCTGCATTGCCGTACAATCATTCCGTTCAGCCATGCCCCAAAAGGCCGATTCCTGTCATACTGCGGCAGACTACGGAACAATTCGATGTAGATTTCATTCACTACATCAGCCACATCGCCCTGCCGGTCAACAAGCAGACAGACTGTCCCGTACACCTGGTGCCTGATGCTGTCATGCAGCGCAGTGAAAGCATCCTTGTCTCCTTCTTTCAGCCTTTGCAGACAGCCATGAAGCTCTTCCTCAGTCATCCGTCTCTCTCCTTTCTCTCTTGGTTTACACTCTATATTGGTCCGCTGCGGGACAAAGGTTCCCTTTGAGTACAATAAATTCAATCCTTGCACAAAAAAAACCGGCCGCCCATGAGTTTCGTCATGAATTGCCGGATGTGGAAGTAAAGTATAATAGTCAAAAACGGTTCTTATCAGATCTATTCTACATATGCACAGGTATCCCCAGCTCCCGCTTCAAAAATTGATAGACTTGTAAGCTCGCCCCCCTCAGCGGGTAATCAGCTATTCTGCAGGCGATTCCGCAGCTCATATCAACTGCCGGCCCTGACAGTCTCCTGACCAATGTACCAGACGGAAGAGTCTGTAAGGTAATCTCAGGTACAAATGCCATCCCAATGCCTTTCTCCACATAGAATTTCAAGGAGGACATACTTCCGATTTCCATGGTGTTCAGCGGGGGACCGGCTGCTTCCTGCAAAATGCTCTCCAGCTTCTTACGGTAAGGACAATCCGCAGCCGTAATGAGCAGACGGTGTCCGCGAAGCAGGTCCGCAGTAATCTCCTTCTCCGTCTCCAGAGGATGACCTTCAGGCAGCAGCAGCACAAATTGCTCGGTGAAAAGCGGCTCGAAATACAGCTCCGTCCCAAGCTGCGGGGCTGAACACAGAATCATGTCGAGTTCTCCCCGGAGGAGCCGCCCGCTGAGAGCCGCTGTTCCGGCAATCTCTACTGAAAGTACGATCCGGGGAAACTGTTCCATGAATATGCGCAAAAGCTGCGGCAGCCGGTAACTCGCACTCGGATCGGTTGCACCGATCCGGACGCTCCCTGCTCCGCCCGACTGCAAGTCAGCCAGACTGCTCTGCAGCCGCTCCATGTCTTTCACAATCTGCAGGCTCTGCTCATGGAACAGCCTCCCGGCCTCCGTCAGAATCACCTGCTGTTTGCCGCGCTCCAGCAGCTGAACGCCCAACTGAGCCTCAAGCTTCTGGATCTGCATAGTTACCGTAGACTGGGCATAGCTAAGCTCTTCGGCTGCACGGTTAAAGCTTCCTGTGCTCACAATGGCCTGAAAGGTTTTTAAAGTTTTGAAATCCATTTGCGCTAACCTCTTTCCAGTAAGACTCCCGTTTTTCGCCGTCCTATCATTCTTCATTGCATTTTCTACAATAGAATTTGCGTTATCTTGCGCTAAAATCAGTTCTGTTGCACTCCATACAATTGATTTTCTGATTTCTGCTCAAATTCACCGATTTCACAGAATTCTACTGTACAGAGTGCAATAGGGAATGGCGAATAGCATTCAGCCTGCCCTGAGCTTGAGGGTGTTTCATTTCAGAGTCCATTGACCATCTGCTGTTGAAATCCCTCTAGTTCGCTCGATATAGTTCAATATTATTGAACCATTCCTTCATTTCATTCAATTATACAAAACCAGGCAAACTGAATACAATTGTACTCAGGATATTCAATAACAATAAGAAGTTGGGAGCGGATAAGGATGGATCTAAGGGGTAAAGCCGCAATAGTGACAGGCGGAGGAACAGGTATCGGGCGGGCTACCTGCCTTCAGCTTGCAAGGCAAGGCGTAAAGGTTGCCGTGAATTATTCCCGTTCGGAAGCGGAAGCCCGGGAAACGGTTGACATGATCATAGCGCAGGGCGGGCAAGCCATTGCAATACAAGCTGATGTATCAGAAGATCCGCAGGTCCGGGCTATGGTTGAACAGGTTGTTCAAACTTATGGCTCGGTAGATCTGCTGGTGAATAATGCCAGCATCACGCAGCATATTCCTATGGATGATCTGGAAGCCGTCACCTCGGAGGTGTGGGATGAATTATACGGCGTGAATGTCAAAGGTATGTTCTTCTGTGCCCGGGCAGCCGCCCCGTATATGAAGAGCAGCGGGCATGGGGCCATCGTCAATCTCGGCAGTATTGCCGGAAATACGGGTGCCGGTTCGTCACTTCCTTACGCGGTGTCCAAAGCGGCTGTTCACGGCCTGACCCGGTCACTGGCCAAGGCTCTCGCCCCAGACATCCGGGTCAACTGCGTTGCCCCCGGAGCCGTAGCGACGCGCTGGTGGACAGGCCGGGAAGCGCAGATGCATAAGCTTGCCCCCCATCTGCTGCTCCAGCATATAGCCAAGCCGGAGGATATCGCCCGTTTCATCTGCTCTGCGCTCGCTCAGGAAGCCATGACGGGGCAGATTATTACCGTCGACAGCGGGCAGACTTTATAGCCGCTACAGCGCTGGCAGATTCATTCTACATGCAGCAAGCAGCCCCCTCCTCCGCAATAATACGGAGAGGGGGCTGTCTGTTCGAAGCTGTTCAAGACTCTGCTACTCTACTCACTTGAACTCCTAATCAAGAAGGTTCATTCCCCCATACCAGGCTGCCGGAGATATAGGCCGGAATATTGGCCCAGTCGGCATAAGCCGTACCTGCTGCGTTAAAGGAATAATCTCCGGTCTGGGTATAATTGCTCCAATCCGACTTGGACGCCCGCAGCTGAATGTCTATGCTCTCCCCGGCCGCAAGTGAGCCTGCAGCGCTTGTAAATCCAAGCTCCAGGTAATAATCGGCTCCGGTCTTGGCAGCCGGAAGCTTCACAAACGTCCCGGTCACATTCGCGCTTCCCACCTGTGACCAGTCGCAGAAGAAGCTCTGGGTCTGCTCACCGTCAATAGTGTAGAAGTATCTGAGCTTCACATCGGCCAGTGAAACTGCGGTGGTGCCGGTATTCATCAGCTTAATCTTCGGGCTCAGCGTATTGGCCGCAGCCGCTGTGCTGCTGTTGTACATCTGAACTTTAAGGCCGCCGGCGGACGGTGCCGTTGTATCCACTACTGCAACAGCCAAGGTCTGCGCCGCTCCGGCGCTGAAATTGAAGCTCAGCGTTGTCGTACCCACAGCCTGCGCTGCCAGATACGCCTTGCTGATCGTGACTGCTGAGCCGCTCACACTATAATCCGTTCCGGCGGTCAACGTAGCCGAACCGTTCTTAATCGAGGTTAGTGTGTTTCCGTTCAGCGTCATCGTTACGGCGATATCTGCCTGATTCACCGTCTTCTTGTCGAAGCTGGCGCTGACCGGCGTAATCGTTGAGCCTGCCGCCGGAGGGTTCACCGGATCGGCGTATAAGGTGCCCCGGCCATTGGTGCCCAGATATACGCGTCCGTAGATGCGCGGATCTCCAGTGATGGCCATGTTGATTTTGGCATACTGATGGGCATTGTCATTGATCCGTACCCAGCTGGCCCCGACATTATCGGAGCGGAAGACCCCTCTCACACCGTCGATCTGAGCTACTGTATAGAGTGCCATGTAGCTCTGGCCCGGTGCTGCCTTGCCGAACCCGATGAGGTCAGCCTCATCAACATTGGCCAGCTTGGTGAAGCTTGCGCCTGAATTGACAGAGTGCCATAAGCCATATTTGTTCTCAACCGTATTGCCGCCGGCGAACCAGATATCGCCTTCAATGCCCGGCATGGCTTTGATGCTGATCTGGGCCTGATTCGGCTGTAGATTGCCGACATTATTGGTCGGGAAGCCCGTTGCCCCCGTAGCGGTGAAGGTTGCTCCGCCATCCGTACTGACGTAGAAGGTTCCCGCATAGAAGGCATAGAATTTATTCGCATTCACCCGGTCCGAAGCAATCTTGGCCCCGGCAGGCACACCGCTGCTGGCTGCCCAGGAATTGCCGGACGACTTGGAATAGTACACGCCAATATCCGAGGTGCTCCACAGAATAGAGTTGCCGCTGGCGGATACAGCTACCTGTCCTTGCCCGGCAGTCGTCTTAGTCCCGTTCGAGGGCTCTGCATTCGGCATATACCAGTTCGTGCCGCCGTCATTGGAGATCCCGACCGACTTCATGCTTGGGGACTTCTCCTTGTCCGCACCGCCAACACGTACTACATAGGCTGGGCTTAATTCAGCATAATCGATGCCGGTTGTGGTCGCCCAGGAAGGACTTGTCTGGAACTTCACCGGTGCTGCAGTGACATCATCATACCGGAAGCCGGACACATCCCCGAGTGCAGTAATCAGATGCGCTCCTGCTGGAGGGCTGATCAGCCCCAGTACCGCAGTCTCTTCTACTCCCTTTGCCATCACGGAAATATTGACTTTCCCGCCGGTATCCCAAGCGCCTAAATTATTTGAACCATAGATGGTCGCACCCGTACCGTACATCATCCGGTTGGAGTTGAACGGATCAATCTCCAGATCCCCCATCATCCAGCCCAGCTTGGGCGAGGGATCAAGGGAGGTCGAAGTTACTCCATGGTCAAGCCACGGGGCAGCCGTGATATCCATCGCGAATTTATAGGTCCGTTCCGGATAATTGCCCCAATCCCAAATCCGGCTCCAGGTTGCCCCGCCGTTCGTGCTGCGGAAGATGACTTCATCCGGCCACCAGGCATTCAGACTGGAGACCATCACGGTGTCCGGATGCTGCGCATCTACGGCAAGGCCGCCGAACCCGTACCAGTTATCTGTTCCCGTTGACGGACTGATGTTCGTCCATACCCCGCTTGTTTTGTTCCATTTCCAGACCTCGCCTTTACTTCCGTCATACGGCCCAACGCCATTGCTGTAAGTAATATACAGATCACCTGTAGAAGACAGAACACCATGATGCGGCAGATAACCTACAGGCTGGCCGGGCAGAGCAGACCAGGTTGCTCCCCCGTCCGTGCTGCGGTAGACGCTGCTTGCCGTATCCGCTACTCCCACATAAATCGTCTGGGTGGCATTCCCGGAGGTGCCTGTGCTTTTATCAAAAGTAATCCAGGATAAGCCCACCAGGTCATTCCCGTAATCAAGCGTCGGATTCTGAATGTACGTCCCCACATTAGGGAAGGAGCTGACCTTGGACCAGGTGACCCCGGAGTCGGTGCTCTTCCACAGACCGTTTCCGCTCCGTGCCCCGAAGAACAGGATGCTGTTCTTATTGGGGTCAATCACAAGCCGTTCGCCGGCCGAACGTCCGGGCATATTACCGCCAACCTTGAACGGCAGCGGCGTTGTCTGCCACGTATTCCCCCTGTCGCTGGAGCGCATGATTTGTCCATTATCGTCCCATGAGTTCGTATAAGTACCGGTAGCCATATACACCTTGTCCGGATTCACCGAATCGGTAGCCAGCGCATCTACGCCATTCTTGTTCCAGTCCACCCAGCCGACAGAATCGCTGATTGATGTCCAGCTGCCGGAAGCCTGATTCCAGCGGTAGGCACCGCCGATATCCGTCCGCGCATAGATCAGATTCGGCTCAGTCTGGTTAAAAATAATACCCGGAACAAACCCTCCGCCTGCACCGGTAACCACGCTGTTCCAGTTGTAGGCTTCACTTGCTGCGGCATGAGTTACTGCGGGAGAAACGGTAAACAATGAGCAGGGCATTGCAGCCAGCAGGACAACCATTCCCATTCTTCGGATACGTTTTCGAATCACGGTTCTAACCTCCCAGGTTCTTTCTTTGATAACGCTTTCATTATAGAGCGTTGACAACCTGTACCGTGAGGGAAAATGGTCGAATCCATAAGAAAACTGTCATCAATCATCGTACCATTTTCACACTTTTTATTACTATTTTAACATTAAAAGGTTCTAATGGAATGCCATCCAAAAGAATCCCCTCTTACTAATGCTTCAGAACAAACTCATCCAGCTTGTTGCCGTCTGTATCAAACGCCTGATAGGTCAGGGTATCTCCGCTAACCGTGATTCCGGCGAACATCGGCTTATTATTCTGAAAATGAACCTTATGGTAGAACAGGTCTTCCTTCTTACCGTTGAACTTGGCCCCGGAAGCGTTGGTCACCACATAGACCGTTCCGCCTGTCGCACCTTTGGACCCATCACTCTCGGGCACAATTTGACCGGCGCGCAGCGGATAAGAACGGGAATACTCATGATTATGTCCCTGCAGCACAAGATCAACGTTGTATTTGTCAAAAATCTCCGTCCAGTCCTCCACCTTACTGTACATGTTCCCTCCGTAAGCCGGACGGTGCATCGCTACGATTGTCCACGGCTTATCCGTACCTGCCAGATCCTTCTTCAGCCAGTCAGCCTGCTTCTTCAGATTGCTCTCCGTATTCAGCACAGTCACATGGACCGGGCCGTAATCGAATGAATAGGAAGTGCCGGCGATCGAACCCTTGGCCCCGTTATCCGGCAGATTGAAATGCGAGGTAAACAGATCCGCCTCTTCATCAATCTCATCATGGTTACCGGTCACAGGCATGAGGGGCACACTAGCCACCCTGTTCTGAACATAGCCAAAAAAGCTGTTCCATGCCGCACTATCTTCAGGCTCTTCTGTAAAATCCCCGTTATGCAGGATAAACTGCGCCGCCGGGAAGGTCTTGAATGCCTGCTCCAGCGTATTGCCCCAGACCGCGAAATCCGCATCTGTCACTCCCTGGGAATCCGTAACGTTAATAAACGTCACCTGGCCGCTGGCCGCTTCCGCAGTGCTGAACTCGTATACGGGGCTCCACTCCTCTTCCTCTCCGCTGCCTACCCGGTAAGTGTAGCGTGTTCCCGGCTCAAGTCCGGTAATCTCGGCTTTGTGCACGCCTGCTGTACCCTGATCCGTCTTGATCACAGTATTGGCCGCCTGAACCCTAATGACCCCATCTCCGGTAAAATCAGCCGTCCCGCCTTTCACTGCCTCAAGCCAGCCGTCTGCTCCGGGGTCTCCGGTGTACCAGGTGAATGCGCGGCTGCTGACCGGGTCGCTTTTAAACGTACTGACCAGATCGTAGAGTGCACCTGAGAGTTCAGCTCCTCCCCCTGCGGCCCGCTCCGATTTGAGCCTTTCCACGCCAAGCGCCAGTATGATCAATACAACGACAATAATTCCGATGATAATGAATGTTTTCAAGTCTTTCATGTACTCCCTCCGCCCGCAGCTTCAAGCTTGCAATCTCTCTGAACCCGCCGGTCGATCTGTTCTGTTTATGTATTCTAGGGTAGCCCCAGTGGCCGCAGGAAGTCAAATTCCCGGCCCGGAATAACCTTACATTTCGTGACATTTGTAAACGCAGTGTAAAAACATTCAGCTGACGTTCAGTTCAATTTAAGAAAATCATACGGTCGGTCCCTTAGAATTGGGTCAGCGGCCAGATCACGCAAGAAGTAACTAAAGAAGCCATAGATTTTGTTGTGAAGAAGTTATCTGAGCAGAAGTATTTTGAGTCTATTAAGACTGTTGATGATGATAAGCTTATAGAATATTTTCCTTTTGATAATAACCTTCGACCATTTCTGTAACCATTACCTCAATCGACTCTGGAGCCTCGAATACACTAAGCTTGAATTTACAGGAATCCATCTCTCTGTTTTTTGTCAGACCAACGCAATCCATAAGAAAACTTACTTCCATTCATCACTACTACCCTGAAAAATGTTTTCTAAATAATAAATAGACATATCATTTCACCTCGCCTTATTCAGCATTTAAAATTTCATCATTTATATTCTTAATCTCAGCCAACATCCTATTCATTCTATCTATGTCAAAAGCACTTTTTCTTTCACCTGATAGAAAATAAAGCTTCATCCAGTAAGCATCATCCACTGCAAACGCTTCAATAGCTTGCCGGATGTTATCTTCCGTTAGGCTTCTTACAATAATATCAGGGGGAGACGGCGGAACATAATCAAGCCCTTCCTTGTCCATATACCAATAATAATTTTGCGGTGTAGCCACAACCATTGTGTATGTAATACCATCCTCAAGCTCCACAAAGACATCAATATTGTCGTTTTCTATATTTTCTATACTTGAAAGATAAGTTGGAAATGTTATGTTAACTATTTTCATAATAAACCTCCTAGTTAAATATTCCGCAGATGCTTGCATTATCTTTCAATTCGGTATTATCAATAGACTCTTCTCCTCATTTTCACAGCATGAAGCATCAAAATCTTAGGTATGTAATGGAATGAATTAGCATCTGGTTATTAAGTTATATATTTTTTTCTTTACTGTCCAAACTCATTTCTATATACTCCTCGTACCAATCTATTCGCTGCGCTTTAATTAGTGAGAGTGTTTCATTTAAAACATTCCCTTTAAGCCGGGATAGCTTTTCTAAGTTGATTCTTCCTTTCCTCAACCATATTTGCCCAAGTGATTCTCCGCAGCTTGCAGCAATCATTCCATCGAATTCCATACTATTTGACACTTTTATTAGAAAATCAATCGTTTCTTCATCTTCGAAATTATTTCCAAGATTAATCACTGCATCGTCTTTTTCTGAATCACTTGAAGTAGGGTCCAGCAGTATTTCAATTAATAAATTTTTATTCACCTCTTCACCCCCTGATGGAATCCCACAGTCTATTCTCCTTAATATTTCCGCTCAATTTCTCATAACCGATCTCCATTTCAAGATGGTCTCCCAACGCATGAGGAATTGAAAGACTTATCCCCAGTGAATCTTGAGTGAGATAACTAAATATACCTGAATTATTTGCCCCGTCCGCTTCATCTGCATATTTCAAATCATTAAGTAAATCCTGGTCTTTAATCCCGCTCCAAAAATCCCTCATAACTCCTTCCTCTCGCAAATTCAAATTGTCATCATAGCTTTTGTAGATTCCATTTTTCAATTCTTGTACGAATGCCTCATCGATCTCCAGAAAGTCTGTTAATTTCACTTTAATTTCTTTATCCATATCTATATTTGTTGTATAAAAAACATTTAACGGATATGCTCCTCCCTTATTAAAAGCTGAACCAATATATTGAATGCTTAGGAACTTATCACTTTTATATGTAATCTGATAGTCTAACTCCAAACTATTTTGACTATCTAAACCTACCGAATAATATTCAAGAATACTTATCGCCTCTGCCTGAATCAGTGCATTTATAACCTCTTCCTTTGTATCATTCGTTAAATCAACCAGCTTTGGATAGGTAATGTTAATATTGTTTTGAGCATAACTGTCACTTTCAACTTTGTAGCTTAAAGCTGGAACAGTCTCCTTGCTGAGCTCTTTTTTATCAGAATGAACCTTAGTTTCGGCACTACATGATATTAATAAAATGACAATCGGTACAATAGTTAATAGCCTGAACTTCACTTCGCTCATCTCCGCTTGAAGCATTTTAGTCATCACTTGTATTCAATCTAAATGTATTGTCCCTTTTGATATCTTCACCTATCAGAACATATTCCTCTGGTTTTTCTCCAAAACCATTCCAAAAAATCCATAGCCTATTGCATTCAGGGCACTTAAGAAAACTTTTCATGTCCAAATATAATTCCTCTGCATCAATCTGATCTTGATATTTGTCGTACTCAACATCTGATATGAAGTTATACTCAATACTACACGGAATATCTCCATATCTTAAAATTTCACCACAACTGCATTGTATCTTTGGCATCTTACATCCTCCGATCTTATTGAACAGAATAATTACTTCCACTACACGTAATTAGCTATTCTTATATCTCGTATCTGTAGAAGTTAACTCTCTCTATCCCAAATACCAGCAGCTACCCGCGTATACCCCTTAAAGTTACGCTCACCTACACCCTCTTCGGTGCCAAAAACCCATCTCACCACATTATGACTATCAAGATGCATTTTATTAAAATCCTCATCGTAGTCCACAACCACCTCGACGCCGAATGCAGAAACAAGTAAATTATTCACCATTTCAGAAGATAACAATAGGTTCGAAATTTCATCATAGATAGGACGAGTAACATCATTAAGCGTATCGCTGTCTAAGTAATCTATGTATTTTGTATCTAGAGACAGTCTTGTTTCATAGGTGGTTCCGGCCTTACTTAACATCATCACAAACTTATTGGACTGGACTTCACCAAATATTAATATAATTCGGCCTTTCTCAAGAAGCGCGAGGACTTCCGCTATCTCAACATCATGCGGGTGGTTTATTAAGTCGTTGAACTCCCAATTTCCGATAGATTCAATCTGATTAATATTAGCGTTATACCCTCTTTCTTGAGCGGCTTCGAATAGCCAGGTTAAATCAATTATTCTTTTGGTAAAAGTGATTACATTGAAGTTCGCAGCCATATATCCACCTCCTAAGCACGGTCTACGAGATTTATTTCTAAATTGAGATAAACACTCCTCCAATTGATTTCGATATTAGAAACTTCATACCAACGTCACTTACAGTATAATACATATCCAGCTATAGTAAGACTAAGCAAAATCCAAATACTCTACAGCTTACAGCTGACGGAGGTGGAACCATGAACGTAGATGTATTTTACGATAAGAAGGGGCTGACAGAAATGATTGATGCGCAATATTATCTAAATATTTGTGTGGATGCACAGGAACATTATGAACGTTACAAAAAAGAGGCAGAGGATAGTGTGGTTCGGACGGAGTTTGTTACAGATAAAAGATATGATCTGGCACCTTATTGGTTTGAACGCAATACTGACTGCCGGGGAGAGATTACTGAAGAGGACACTGGAGTATATTATGGATTTGATCAGGAAAACAGACTTAGAGTGACGTATTGCGATTTTTTAATTGATGGAGTCGGATATACTTCTTATCATCCGGATCATATCATTACAGGGTTGTATGTCAGAGAGAAGATAGATTCAATCAAGATTTTTTACGGTAAGGTTGGCAAGCCCGAACATTCAGTAGAATACGATGTGATGCCTGGTCTTGATCTGGAGAGTACAAAAGACAGGTATACCATCGAAGAATATATTTATGAAGAAGAAAGGCTTATTGAAATACGCAATCCTAAATACGTAGGAAAAGATCATTACCAACATATCGCTAATACTTATTTGAAGTACGATGAATCCGGTGAGCTATATCAAATCTATAACGGAATGAATCAGATGCTGTATAACAATATGAACGAATCTCAAGCACTGACTTTGAGAACAGCATTGATTACTGAAGCCGTAACGGAGTCTATTAATCTTTTAAAAGAATCCGCCCAAAAATTCAGTCATGATAGGCTCTGCTATTTTGGACTTTATCTGAGTAATGATGAATTCAGCGGAGGAAGTGATCCGGAATATTATTCCGGACTTGAGCAGAGAAGGGCGAAACTGCTTGAAGACAAGAAATGTGAGTATACTCTCTGGAATGATACTCAAATGCAGCCGTCTTGGTTTACCGGAATTGAGAATAAAGGGCTGCTTGAGAAGCTGCGGACGCTTTATGTATATTGGAATCTTAAAGGCGGAGGTTTATACTGCGAAAAGGAACGACAAGATTTCTGGCAGGAAATTGCTTATTCTTTCAATGAACAGGATTTAACCGGTCAAGTGCCGGTTACTGATGATTTTTTCGTGTTTGTGCACTGGGAAGGAATTGAACTGTATAACGGAGAACTGCAACGGGCGATTCCTGAAGCCAAACTTTCTATACTGCAAGCTAAGGGGTTGCTCCCTTAATGAAGTTGTTATCCGTTGATTGTGCCCAATCCTATATTATTCCGGGTATGATCAGATTTAGTGTACAAATAACCCCGCGCTGGATGATGGAGCTCACCTTCCTGCACGGGGTTATTATATTACTACAAAGGACGGTTGCCACTTATGCCCCAGCCCTACTCCTTCTTCCCCCGCAGCAAAGCAATAGCTGCCAGCAGGAAGGACAGCAGCGAGATGCCGAGCGCAATGTACAGCATCGGTGACACGCTGGAGCTGTTCCCTTCTTCCTCCATAATCGCCTCATGCTCGTCCATGGTCATGGTACCGTTATCCGCCATGTCCATGGAGCCGTGGGAATGGCTGCCTCCGCCGGAAGCTTCGGCGATCGCCGTAATGGAATGCGGGGATTCCGAGCCTTCTTCGCCGGACCACTGGACCACGCTGCCGTCGGCATAATGCTGGTAGGCATTCCAGGCGATATCGCCAGCGGCGGCCGGGTTCTGGACGGTGAAGTAGAAGCGCTGGAACTGTCCGGCCAGAATGCCGTCTCCGTTCGCGGTCCAGCTGACCTTGTCGCCATCCACCGTTACGTCCCAGCCGGGAGAAGCCTCATATTGCTTGAATGCAGCTCCTGCCGGGATGCGCAGATCGATCTGCACCGTAGCAATATCTTTCTCAGATGGTACTTTGAGCGTGTAAGTCTCCCAGGCACCTGCACTCGATTGTGCAGGGCTGACGGTTACATGCGCACTAGCTACGGCTGCGAATACCATTAGTGCTGCGGCCGCAGGTGCGGCCAGGGCTGCTAATTTGCGGAAAAGTCTGTTCAAATCGATCTCCCCTTCTCTCATTTGTAATCACATTATCATTCTGTAAGCTCTATCTTTTCCCCGGAAAATCCCGCTCCCGCGAAGCCAGTCCCTGCTCCATGGCATACCGGGTGAGCTGCGTGCGGTTCTGAAGCTGGAGCTTCTGGAGAATGTTTTTGAGGTGGTTTTTGACGGTGTGCTCAGAGATCCCGAGGGTGGCCGCGATCTCCTTATTCGTTGACCCTGAAGATACACAGCCCAGTATTTCCTTCTCCCGCGCCGTTAATGCCTCCCGCTCCTCCTTAACGGAGGTCACGGCGAACTCTTTCAGAATCTGAAAAGCCAGCTCCCGGCTCAGCGGAACCTCCTCACTTACAATTGCCAGCAAATACTCAATCCAGGTAGACGGAGCCAGATTCTTCAGGAGATACCCCTGCGCCCCCTGCTTGAGCGCTTCGAACAGATAGGAGATCTCATCCGATACGGTGACGATGACGATTTTGACATACGGATATTCCAGCTTAATGCGCCGCGTAGTCTCCAGGCCGTCCATTCCCGGCATCTCGATGTCAATCAGAATCAGGTCCGGCATCCATTGCCCCGTCCAGACGATCGCCTCCGCCCCGCTCGCAACAGCGCCGATCACTTCGAAACGTTCATCCAGCGCCACAATTTCACTCATGGCTTCACGCGCATGCGCATGGTCATCTACGATCAGCACCCGGCAGCGTTCCATCCGGCGTCCCCCCTTTCGCAATCTCTACCACTGTTCCGGCAGAACCGGATTGTAAGTTAAGCTTCCAGCCCATACTGCGTGCCCGTTCTCTCATAATCTGGAGACCATAACTTCCGCTCACCGCAAAAGGATCGGCATGCACAAATCCGGCGCCGTTATCGGCAACAGCCACGTTCCAATTCAGCCTATCGCCTTGGCCGGAGACGGATACTTTGCCTGCACGCGTATGCTTGCGTACGTTAATAATGGCCTCGCGGATACAGGACAACAGCTCAGCCTGTTCCGCTGCCGTTAGCGCCTGCTCGTCCAGATGCCAGTCCAGCGACACCTCAATCATCACTTCCCCGGATATTCCGGCAAGCTGCTCTTGAATGGACCGCTCCAGGGAGAAGCTCTCTTTGCCGCTGACCGGCACCTTCAGATTGGCAATGGCCTGGCGCACATAACGGTTGACTTCGTGGACTGTTTTCTTGATCTGGTCTACGCTCTCTGCACTGATCTCACCGTCTTTGCGGTTCTGTTCCAGGCGGTCAATCCGCACGGAGAGCAGAAACAGCGACTGTGCCATCCCGTCATGCAGCTCCTTGGCCAGCAGCTCACGCGCTTCCATCGCCGTAGTTGCCCCCCGTTCCCGTTCCAGCTCCCGCTGGCTCCGTTCTAGCATCCGGAAGAGCGGCAGGAGCAGAACGATACTGAACAGAAAGACAAGCACCGGCGTTAAGTAGTTTCCCATGTCCATGGAGATGTACTGCATCAGGAACTGATGCCGCACAAACTCCCAGATGCCGACCATAAGCGTTGGAATCAGCAGGATGAGCACTTTAATTCGGGTATACGTCGCTGTCGCCTCCCTAATACTGAAGATAACTTTATCATTACCGGGACTTCCCCGGCATGACTCTTTCGGGCTATGCCCGGCAATAAATGTTACAAATATAAGTATTTTAAAAATAATCTTATCTCGTCCGGACTCCATACTACAATAATAGCAGGTCGCGAAACCATATCCGATAGGGTACACTAGGAACAAAGCACAATCAAGTATGATTTCATGCTGACTATACAGGAGAGACAATGAAATGAAACGTATTACGATTCTTATCGCCGATGATGATGCGGAAATTGCCGAGCTGATCGGACTGCATCTGGAAAAAGAGGGCTATCACCCCATCAAGGTTACAAGCGGCACAGCGGCTGTGCAGGCGGTCCAATCCCAGCATATTGATCTGGCGGTATTGGATATTATGATGCCCGGCATGGACGGGTATGAGGTGACCCGGCAAATCCGGGAGAAGCACGGGCTGCCGATTATTTTTTTGAGCGCGAAGACTTCGGATCTGGATAAAATCACCGGACTTGTCATCGGCGCCGACGATTATATGACCAAGCCGTTTAACCCTATGGAGCTGGTCGCCAGAGTGAATGCGCAGCTTCGCCGGTCCACGCAGCTGAATCAGCCGGTTACGGAGCACAAGGCAGTGCTGGAATCGGGAGGTCTGATCATTGATCCGGACCGCCGGTCGGTGACGCTGTACGGACAATCGGTCGAGCTGACGCCTAAGGAGTTCGATATCCTCTATCTGTTGGCCAGCTATCCCAAGAAAGTGTTCAGTGCAGAGCATCTCTTCCGGCAGGTCTGGGGCGAAGCTTATTATGAAGGCGGGAACACGGTCATGGTTCATATCCGCACCCTGCGGAAGAAGCTTGGCGAAGAACAGACCAAAAATATGTGGATCAAAACGATCTGGGGGGTAGGGTACACATTCAATGGCTAATCTGTTCCGCAGCTTCCGCTTCAAAATGATCTTTCTGTTGATGCTGAGTATGGCCTGCTCGGGTGCTGTTACTTTTGTGCTATATAAAAGCCTGCAAATCTACTATACCTCCCAGGTCAAATTTGAGGACAAGCTGACCCGCTTCCGTTATATGATCGCCAATTTCGGCGACCTCAATTTCTTCCTGATCTTCTTCATCCCGCTGGCTCTGCTGTTCTTCTTCCTGTTCACCAAGCCGTATGCCCGTTATTTCAAAGAGATCTCCCAGCATATCCGCCTTCTGGCGAACGGAGATTTCAAGAGCCGCATCAGCATAACTTCCAGCGATGAATTCGAGGATATTGCCGCCGATTTGAATCTGGCCAAGGATAAGCTGCAGCAGGCTGTAGAACGCGGGGATTTCGCCGAGAACAGCAAGGACAAGCTCGTGCTCAATCTGGCTCATGATCTGCGGACGCCGCTGACCTCCGTGCTGGGTTATCTGGATCTGGTGCTGAAGGACGGGCAGTTAAGCGCCGATCAGGTTAAGCATTACACAACGATTGCCTACACCAAATCGCAGCGGCTTGAGAAGCTGATTGATGAGCTGTTTGAGATTACCCGGATGAATTACGGCATGCTGACCGTCCAGAAGCTTCCGCTTGATCTAAGCGAGCTGCTCGTCCAGCTGAACGAAGAGCTGTATCCTGTACTGGAGAACAACGGGCTGACTGCCCGCCTTGCGCTGGCTCCACAGATGAGAATATCCGGGGACGGCGAGCTGCTGGCCCGGGTGTTCGAGAACCTGCTGACCAATGCCGTGCGTTATGGAAAAGACGGCCAGTATGTCGATATCCGCTGCAACCCGGAGGGGGAGAATGCGCTCGTCCAGGTGATCAACTATGGGGATAGCATCCCCGAGGAGGAGCTGCCCTTTCTCTTCGATATGTTCTACACCGGCGACCGGGCGCGGACCCATCAGGAGGGCAGTACCGGACTGGGCCTGTTCATTGCCAAAAATATCGTCGAGCAGCACCACGGCACGATCTCTGTCCAGAGTGACACGATCCGCACTCTCTTTGAGGTGCGGCTGCCGGGTCTGCTCAAGTAGAGATTTAAATTCTATTATTTTCGCGGAAATGCCTTTGCGTTTGTATATTTAAGAAAAACTTTATCTTTACCCCACTTCTTTTTAAATTCACTCCCCTATTCTTATGGACATAGAGTCCAAGGAGGAAGATGAAATGAAGAAGTGGATTTTTTGGGTTGTTCTTGCCGGTTTGCTTGGATTGGAGTGGGTGCACCCAGGCAGAGAAGCTGTTGTCCCCGGACAGGATATCCCAATCGTTCAAGTCGTTACGGACCACGGCTCCAAGAATCTGACGGTTATCCCTAAAAGCAGGGTTCATCAGGGCAATCTGCTGCTCGTCAACAAAGAATACCCTGTACATAAAGCGGGAGTCAGTAAAGATATTGTGAATCTGTCTGAGCATCAGGAGCTGACCGAAGGCTATGGCCTGCTGGACAACAAGATGATGCTCTCCGAGCAGGTAGCGGAGAAGTTCTCGATTATGATAGGAGCTGCAGCCGGGCAGGGTGTCCAGAATTTCCTGATCAGCAGCGGATACCGGAACAACTCGGAGCAGAAGCAGCTCTATGAGGAGAAGGGAGCCGAATATGCCCTTCCACCCGGCCATAGCGAGCATAATCTGGGCTTGTCACTTGATATCGGCTCCTCGCAGATGGCGATGAGCCAGGCTCCCGAAGGGCAATGGCTTCGTGACAACGCCTGGGATTACGGATTTATTCTACGCTATCCTGAAGATAAGACGGATATTACCGGCATCCAGTATGAGCCTTGGCATTTCCGTTATGTCGGCCTGCCGCACAGCATCATTATGCGGGATAAGCATTTCACCCTGGAAGAATACCTGGATTATCTGAAGCAGCAGAAGACAATCACCGCAACCGTTAACGATACGGAATATCAGATTTCCTATATAGCGGTCTCTGGAAATACTCCGGTTCCTACACCTGACGGCCGGCATGTGGAGTTCTCAGGCAATAATATCGACGGCGTTATTATGACGGTATATCCATAACAGTGGGGCCATATAACAATATAACTTAGAGAAGGCGGTGATGCGGAATGAATCCGGCACACAAACTGAGAATATACGGATTGCAGGCACTTTTCGCCGTATACATCTATGTACTATTCAAAATCATCTTATTCAAGTTTGGTTCGATTAACTTCAGCTTTCTCTGGCAGCAGCTGCAGCGCAGCCCGGATAACATTGCCGGCAGCCTGCATACAGGAAACTTCGTTCCGCTGGCCACCCTGTACAACACATATCATCATCTGACAGCTACTACCATGGTTAATTTCGCGGGAAATATCGCCTTGTTTATCCCTTATGGCATTTTCCTTATGCTACTGTCCCCGAATGGAAAAGGCGGCGGCTCCTTCACTGGTGTCCTGCTGCGTTCTTTGGCGTTAAGTGCAGTGCTTGAATGTTCGCAGGCGGTATTCTACATCGGAACCTTTGATGTGGACGATCTCATTCTGAATACCTTCGGCGGGCTGCTGGGGTATATCCTGTTCCGGCCTGTGATGAAGGCATTTAAGTCAAGCGGAAAAGGCGGTGCCGCCAACAAGGACGACCCCGCACCAGCAGAAAAAAGAAGGATCTTCTATGATACGAAGTCTAATCCTCCTGCTATATCCGGCAAAGGCTCCTCTGTCACCAAAAGGTGACGGGGAGCCTTTGTCATCGTTAAGAATCTATATCCCGCCTTATATAGGAGAAGTGTACCGGCCGTACTGGATCTCCAGTTCTTTGAAGGCATTGCCTTGCTGCAGCAGGAAAAAGGAGTTCACACCCTCCGCTCCCCACCAGTTCAGGCCAAGCAGCAATCCGTCTGCCGACTGTGCAGCAAACAATAACGAGAACATCTCCGGCCGCATCTCCCCGCCGTCATCGACACGCCAGACCGAATATTCATCGTTCTCAATAACCGCAGGATAATCCATGAAGCTGAGCTTACCGTCTTCATTCAGGACAAGACTGAACAGCATATCCTTATCCTGCCTTGTGAATTGGATCAGATACAGCTCCCTATTCAGGGCCAGATCAGCCAGCTTCCAGGCGGACTGAATCTCCCGGTGCTTAACGGCAGCTATACTCTTGCGCACGGGATCTCCGGCGGCAAGCTGCGGAGCAGCCGGGTCAACCGGTTGAAGCTCCAGCAAGGCAGCCGGCGGGAAGAGGGCGGAATCAGCCAGATAATACGTTTCATCCGGTTTCGCTGCGCCACTCTCTACCGTGTAGACAAATCCGGCCAGGTTAGCGAAATTATTCGCCAGCTCCCGTCCATTGCTGTTCTCACTCCCCGCTTGCTGCTTCTCGAACTTCACAGCCAGCACCTGGCCTCCGTTGCCGATAGCGGTATTCAGGGATTCCATCTGCTCCCCACTTCCCTCTTCCTGCGAGGTCACAAGAATATGACTCCCGGTCTCGTCGGCGAAGCCGAAGACAGGCTGCAGCTTGGCGGGATCGAAGAATGCCGCCAGGGCAGGCGACTCGGTACCCGCGGCGGCTGCAGTAGGGTCCGCCGTTTGCGGGACAGCGGTCTGCTGCGGGACAGGCGACGGACTCTGCGCCACAGGTGATGGCATGGCCGGAGATTCTGCACCGCCTGCATTGTTATTTCCGCCTGTCCTTGAACAGCCGGACAAGGCGAAGACTACTGCCGCCGTAAGAATCATCAATCCGGCAGCTTTCAGCCGGTGCCGGGAACTTCTCTTCACGCGATTCATAGGGTCCCCTCCAGTGGAGTTATTCGAATATCCCCATACTTAGGTAGCGTTCACCAGTATCGGGAGCAATGCACAGCACCCGCTTGCCGCGGCCAAGGCGCCGGGCTTCCTGCAAGGCTGTCCATACTGCTGCCCCGCCCGAAGGACCAATCAGGATCCCTTCGGTACTGGCCAACCTCCTTACCATATCCAGTGCATCTTCATCGGATACCTGCACAATCTCATTATAGATGCCGGTATTCAGAATCGCCGGCACGAATCCGGGGCTGGTGCCCACCAGCTTATGCGGTCCGGGCTTGCCGCCGGAGAGCACCGGTGACCCTTGCGGCTCCACGACAACCACGCGGAGCTCCGGCAGCTGCTCACGCAGCGCCTCTCCTGTGCCGGTAATCGTGCCGCCTGTTCCGGACGTAGCTACGAATACGTCCAGCCGGCCTTCCATCTGCTCCAGAATTTCCGGAGCGGTGGTGATGCGGTGAATGTCCGGATTCGCCTGATTCTCGAACTGCTGCGGAATGAAGCTCCCGGCAATCTCTTTACCCAGCTCTACTGCCTTGGCAATAGCGCCCGGCATCCGCTCCGCCGCCGGTGTTAGCACAACCTCCGCTCCGTATGCCTTCAGGATATTGATCCGTTCCTTCGTCATGTTATCCGGCATGATCAGGATTGCCTTATACCCTTTCGCCGCCGCATTCATCGCCAGACCGATGCCGGTATTGCCGCTCGTCGGCTCGATGATCGTCCCGCCGGGCTGCAGCCGCCCGTCCAGCTCCGCCTGCACAATCAGATTATACGCGGCCCGGTCCTTAACACTGCCGCTGGGATTGAACATTTCCAGCTTCACGTACAGCTCCGCATCCTCCGGCCCGGTAATGCGGTTCAAGCGTACAACCGGCGTACCGCCGATCAGCTCTGTAATATTATTGACTACCAGCTTAGTCATATATATACCTCCCCTATTCCTGTCTTAATCTTCATGCACGATGTAACATCCATTGTATCGCTACCGGGTGGCACTTGTCGATTTGGCGGATGGTGCCGCTGCCGCTGGACTGACATTCTATCCATATTACCCAGCAAACTTCCGGTAAAAGCTGGTGACAAAACTTGGGCAGAGACATGCACAGGATGAAATTGTTGTACATTATGCAGGAATACCTGCGTATTAGCAGCCCGGATTCAATATTGTTGTACATTATGCAGGAATTTCCTACAGATGAGCTGGTCAGCATCCGAAATGTTGTAATTTAAGCAGGAATCTCAGGAGTTACACGGGGTAGAGACTAAATTGTTGTAATCCGTGCAGCATTTCCGGCAACTAGGCTAATTCCAATATGTGGTATTATGATAAGGATTAGAGGAGGGAATAATGTATGAGAAAAGAAGACTGGATTAAAGTAATCTTAATAGTATCACTGTTCGGGAATGCGGCTTTATTTATGAATCAGCAACAAGTTAGCAAAAGACAAGAATTGAAATATGAGATATTAAATGCGTACATATACCGGGACCTAACCCAACTAGAAGTCACTATACAGTATCAAATAGATAATAATTGGGTTAACGAACCCCTTGTTACGCAGAAATTAGATGATGCAATAGATTCAGTTATCTTACACATAGGAATGGAGGGTGACGATAAGGATGCTGTTCTTTGGAAGCTGCATGATTACTTGAAACAGTTCAAGGTCGGTGACGAAACCTTGGCAGTTAGCCTAACCGATAAGCAACGAGCCGATTATATTTATTTAGCCGAGAAGCTCCGGTCAAGCGGCTGGAACTATAATGTTGGATACGATACCAGGTGGAATATTTTTGCAGAAAAAGTGAATGGGCTTATAACGGAATCATAAAATCCAGATGATGCAACAGTAGCCCCATACTCTCCTTACATCATAAAACCGCCCCCCGGACACACGGGAGGCGGTTTTTGCAGCATGCTGAATATTATTTCAGCTTAGCATAATGCATCTGGGTCGTATTCAGCTATGCAAATTCAGCCCTACGGATTCACCGTAATCGTAAACGTCGACGTGGTATTTTTAATAGGCGTTACAGTGTTCAGGATCTTCAAGTTGTTGAAGACAACGTTACCTACCGCCGGGCCTTGGCCGGGTTCAGCCGATTCGTTGGCCCAGATACCGACTCCGGATTTGGCGTCGAAGGCATCTCCGCTCTTCTGCGCGCCGGAAATCGTGACATTCGTAAAAATCGTGTCCGCTACAGGGAATTGCGGTGAATTGCCGACATAGTTGGTCTGGAACATAATCCCGTGATAGGTCGGATAAATGATATCCACATCACTGACCCGGATGCCCTGGAACACCTTGGAGGCGGAGAATACCCAGATGGCCGGGAAGGTCTGTGAGCCCCAGAAATGTCCGCCTGCCCGGACGACCGAAATGTTCTGGAAATTCGTAGTCGGCGATGCGCCGAAGCCGTTCATGGCATACCCGAAGTCCAGTGAGCTGATCGTAATCCCCGAATAGCAGAGTGTATCCGCAATATAGATGTTGCGGAAGGTGTTGGCATAACCGCCGTAGACGGCTACACCGGCTGCACGCCAGGTCAGGATCGAAGTCAGGTTCTCGTATACATTGTCCTTCATGTCCGAGCCGCCGGAATCGATTGCCGAGAACAGCGCGAAGCTGTCATCTCCGGTCGCCCGTGCTTCATTGTTGGACACGAGGTTGTTCGTGCTGCCGTTGGTCATATTGATGCCGTCGGCGAAGGTGTTGCGGATACGGGAGTTTCGGATCACCATATAGTCGGTATTCGCCCCCCAGTACATACATACCTGATGTTCGGTCCAGATGTTGTCGATCGTAATGTTCGCTACATTGGAGAAGTCGAACACTTTGCCGGGACCGTCAATGCGTGAGGTATAGTTGCCGAAATAGGCAAACCCCGAGAAGGTGGAGCCGTTCGCTGAATCGGTAGCCCTGAAGCCAACATCCGTATTGGACTGGTTGACCGGTGCATAGAACCGGGTATACCAGGGTCCGGCTCCGACAATTTTAATCGCTTTGCCGTAAACCTGGAACTTGTTCGAGGTTTCATACGATCCGGCTGGAAGATATACACCGGTAAGGTTACCGGTTGTATCCATACGGACCTTATCGATCGCATTCTGCACGTCCTGGTGCGTGAAGCCGAGCGGAACCGTATATTTGGCCGGGTCCGGATTAGCGATCGGTGCTACCTGCTCCAGGCTGACGAAGTCAATCGCATACTGTGAAGTGTTGGCTGCGTCCTTCTGAAGTCTGATTGTGCTGCCCATCGGAATGGTGCTGTCGAACATAATATTCGCTTCATCATAGATGTGGCGCGGAGAGCCGGCGCTTGGCGAATTGCCCGGGCTGATCTCTGAGCCATACAGCCAGGCGTATTTGGAGTTCAGCGTGATGGCTTTGTTGAATACGCCGTTCACATAGATATTAAGTGTAGCGGTTGTTCCGTCACCGCTTGCCGAGTCCGGAATTGAGAACCGGGTAACGAGCGTGTTGGTGCTGGCTTTGGTAGTGAATTCAACATAGCTGCCCGTTGTGTTCAGTGTAACTGCTCTTCTGCCCGAGGCTTCACCGGCAAGATCACCGATATTGCGGTTCGGATTCAGCTTGACTGCTCCGCCCCCGACAACCCCGTCCTCCGCTTCATACATATCGTAAGGCATATTGGCCCCGCGTCCAATGTACAGCGACTGATTCTGGATGTTGTTGGCCCGTTTCACTGCAAGTTCATTAGCGTCTGCGGCAATTTCTGTTTTTACATTATATTTCCCGTTCACTGCGGTCCAGGTTCCAAGAGTAACCGGAGCTGTAGTGCTGCCGCTGGCAATGACACCGTTATAAGCACCGGTCAGCGTTTTGATTACCGCACCGGTGGTCGCATCAGTCAAGGTCAGTGTGATGTTATGTGCACCACTTGCCGAGGCTGCCGTTCCCTGATTCTTAATAGCGACTGAGAAGCTCACGGTATTCCCGCCAGCCGGATTCCCCGGCGACCAGCTGACCGGAGAAGCAATCAGATCCGAGCTGGATACCGGATTTACGGTAAGCGATGCGGGATTTGAATAGCTGTTATTCCCTTCATTCAGCTCAATGACGGTGTTGCTCTCGTCGACCTTTGCACTTAAGGCATAGGTTGCGGCATCTTTGGCACCGATGTTCAGCGATACTGTGGCCGAAGCACCTGCGGCCAGTGCACCGACTGGCGCTGTCCCGGCAAGCGTGGTACCCAGATAGAAGCTGACGTTTGTTGCTGCCGCTGAAGCAGACCCGGTATTCTTGACGGTAGCATTCAGCGTGATGACATCGGTCTCTACCGGAGCGGAAGGGCTCCAGGACATTGCCGTTACTGTCAGATCCGGATTCGCAGCCGGTGTGCCGATGATCTGAAATTCAGCTACCTGTCCGGCGCTTGAATCGGAGTTCGTGGTGAATTTCAGCTGCAGCTCGCTGGCCGTTGCAGTAACTGGAATAGTCACTGAGTTGCCGCTGGCCGGGTTAAAGGTATAAACCGTGGCTGGCACCAGACTCGTGAAGGTTCCTGTAGACTGATTATGACCCAGTACCTGAATGGTTTGGGTACGGGTAGCCCAGGCCGCTGCCGGATTCAGCTTCACAATTACCGAGGTTACATTGGCGTTCGCGCCAAGGTTCACAGTCAGTGTATTCGGATAGCTTCCGCCCGCTCCTTCCCAGTACGTAGTCACATCTCCGTCATTGGCATTGGCGGGGACAAACGTAAAGACTGAAGATGAGGCATTAACCGCTTTGCCGATTGCCAGGTTCGAGCCAGGACCCGCGCTTGGGGAGGCCGTCGGCGAGGCAGTTGGCGAAGGCGTTGGTGTGACAGTTGGGGTCGGAGCAGGCGTTGGGGTTGGTGTGGACGTCGGGGCTACGGTAGGAGAAGCTGTTGGTGCTACTGTTGCCGTTGGCACTGGTGTGGCTGTCGGCGCTACCGTTGGTGCCACCGTCGGAACGGGTGTAGCTGTAGCCGTCGGTGCCGTTGAGACGGTCAGGACCAGCTGATCCAGATTCACGTTGCCGGAATCGGACGCATCGTATTTGTAGGCAATCGTATTATTTCCGGCATTTAACGCCAGGATTTCTGCCTGTGTGGACCAGGTATCCCAGTTGGCCAGATTAGCAAGCGGGGTCTGCTTGATCTTGGTACCGTTCACATAGACACTCAGCGTCTTGGTGCTGCCGGAGGCATTGGCATACCGCAGCGCTGCGCTGTAATTGCCTGCGGAAGCAGCCGAGACAGTGAAGGTTGTGGCTGCTCCCTGGGCAAGATAACCATCAACAAACGCCGACCCTGTATAGCCGGTATGATCTGTGTTGGTTTTGGCCCCGCCGGACAAGGCGGCAGCTTCCGCTTCATAAGTTCCCGGTGTAGAAACCGCAGTTCCGTACACCTCGAGTTCGGATAGCTGGGCAGCAGGCCAGCCGGTGTTGGCCGTGAAGTTTATTTTAATATACCGGGCTATTGCAGCAGTGAAATTAACCGTGACTGTGTTAGAGCCGCTGGAAGGATTGAAGCTGTAGGCCGCTGATGCAGCCAGATTACTGTAAGAAGCATCATCCGTACTGCCTTGAACGGACAAAGTCTGTGTTCTTGCTTCCCAGGCTGACGGCAGCTTGAGTACAACCTGATTGACGCTGCTGCTTGAGCCTAGATCGACCTTGATCCATTGCGGAAAAGCATTGCTGGCACTCTCCCAATACGTCCCCTGGTTGCTGTCATTGGCGTTCGCTGCCACATACACATCACCGACCGAGCTAGCGGTAATCGTCTTGCCTTGAGCCAGATTGCCTGCCGCTGCCCCCACTGCCGGGAATAACGCCAATTGGCCCACACATAGCGCAAGAATCAGACTGTACAGCAGGAACGTCCTTTTCACAGAAGCCTTGTGTCTGGTAATCATCTGCCAACCACCTCCTATAATTTTATGATGCGGCCTTAAAGTATGCGCTTTCAAAAATACCTCCTCCCCTTATACTCCTTGCCTCCTTGATTCCCCCTGCCTTCCTGCTGTCCTGAGGATTATGTTGCAATCAGCCAGATCAGCCCTCTCCGCAAGCGCAAGTGAAACGGACCGGACCCGGAGACCGGCTATGAACTAACTAATTATGGTAATAATATAAGATATCACTAGGTTTAGGTCGATGGCGTATTCTATGATTAGTATGTGCATAAATACGGATTTCATATTTTTATGCAGCACACTATGTGAAGTTGACTTGAGCCCTTCCTCTGAACAACACCGGGAGAGATTAAACCTAATTAAAGTCGGTATACCCCCGCAGGCAAGATGCCTATACAATGGATACACAAGCCGCAACCAAGGGGGAACTACACATGAATGACGCTGACCAACAGGAACTATTCCACAAAAACGAGAAACTCATTAACATGGTTATTGAGCGGGCCAAGCGGGATTATCCGGAGGAGATTGCAATGATCGGGCTTACGGGCTCTTTTCGTACCGGAGATTTCCATGACAAAAGCGATCTGGATCTAATTATCATCAATAACAACCATCAGGGCTGGGGCATCTCTTCCTGCTTCATACTGGGGGATGTCGGATACGATATCTATTGCACTCCATGGGAGACCCGGATTGAAGAGCAGGCTGCGCTTGAGAGTCCGATGACCTCCAGTCTGATAGATTTGCAGGTGCTCTATTGTGCCAAACCGGAATATATGGAGAAATTCAATGCGTACAGACAGAGGGCGCTGGACACTTTAGCTAAGCCTATCGGGAGCGAATGCATCGGCAGAGCGAAGAAGTGGATCGACAGTGCCAAGCAGGAGTACGCGAATACCATGCTTGCTGAGGATCTTGGGACCGTCAGGCTGGCTTCTTGCGAGGTGGTCTACAATCTGGTCTATGCACTGACAAATTTGAATAATACGTATTTTAAAAGAGGGCTTAAGCGATATCTGGAGGAAATTGCCGCCTACCGGTATATTCCTGAGGATTTTGAAACGATATATATGGATGTGATTCATGCCAAGACTATTGATGACATACGAAGCACAACCTATACCCTTCTAAAAAGCATCCATAATCTGTACAATACTCTATATCAAAAATATGTAGTCCAGCCTGTACCGGCCTACGATAATCTGGCGGGCACCTATGAGGAGCTATGGTGTAATTACCGCCATAAGGTTATTGCAAGCGCCGAAATGAAAGACAAATCCTATGCCTTCTATACCGCAATGGGGGCACAGCAGTTCCTGGATGAAATGACAGAGTCGCGGGGAACCCGGAGGTTTGATCTGCTGCAACACTTCGATGCCGATCAGCTTGATGGATTTAAGGAGCAGTTCCTGCTGGCGATGGATGAATATCTGGAAGAATATAACCGGACTGGCCGGTCAGTCGAACGCTATGATACTATTGAGGAGCTATATAGACAATATATGAAGGTTTAGCTGATAAGCCTGCCGGAACCCTGCCATTCCCGGCGAAGTTGCAGCCAGCGGAATTGATACTGTTATTATATCCGTTGGTGCAACCGAGCAATTCGGGCCCTTCCTTCCCATGCATTTGGATACATTAATTGCAGAATTGTATGCTGAATCCTATGGAAAGGCATTAAATGCCTACGTTCTGCCTACCCTTCCATTTAACACTTCAGAAGAGCATGCCAACTGTAAGGGAACGGTAACAGTGAGCCCAAATATTTTAACCGCAATGATAGAAGATATGATTACTAATTTAGCAAGACAGGGATTTACCAAGTTTGTAGTTTGCAATGGACATGGTGGAGCGTACTGGGAAGCGGCCTTTGTTAAGCATATTAATTACAAATACCCTGAGCTTCTCTTGATCGCCCCGAATCACAACACTCCTCATGCCTGGACAGAAGCAGCGACACAAGCTGGTTTGGAAGAGGTAGATGAAATGCATGCCGGGTTATTGTCGGTGTGCACCGCCATGTGGCTCTGCCCTGAACTTGTCCAGACGAAGTCTATGGGCTCCAATATCCCTGCTGATAACCGGTTGTATGCAGACTATATGGGATGGGACAAGCTTACTGCAGATGGCTGCTGGGGAAAATTTGAAGAAGGCAGCTACACAGATCAAGAATTAAGTGAGAAAGGCAGGCTGTTCTGGGAGACGTTCATTCATAAACGGAGTGAAGGGTTACTTCAAATTCTTGAGGAAGCCTACCGGAGAAAAATGGAGAAATAGTATAGTGGCCATCGGGCATGAATGATTATGATTGCTTCTACCCGCTGAATGCAAAGCCCCCCGCCGTCTCCGGCAGGGGGCTAAGATCTATTCTCTGGGAGAGAATTCTTAATTATTGTGCATGATCAAGCTGAAAATAAGCTGAAGGCCAGTTAATCTACACGTTGAACCGTGCCACCAGGCCCTGCAGACCTTGTGCCAGCATGCTCAGTGCGCTGGCTGAGGAGGCAATTTGCTCCACCGAAGCCATCTGCTCCTGCGATGCAGCGGATACCTGCTGCGTATTCGCCGCAGTGGTCTCCGAGATCTGCGTAACCGTGCGAATGGAGTCTACGATTTCCTCCGTTGCCGCCGTGATTTCTTCCACGGCTCCGGATACCTCCTGAACCTGTCCGGCCAGCGAATCAATCGAGCTGCGGATTTCATGGAAGGAATGTCCGGCCTCTTCAATGATATTAGTTCCGCTTTGCACTTCGTTCATGCTGTTCTTCATCACCTTCACTGCATGGTCGGCATCTGACTGGATTCCGGCCGCCATCTCGGCAATCAGATTGGCGGATTCAGCTGACTGTTCGGCCAGTCTGCGCACCTGATCGGCCACTACCGCAAACCCTCTGCCCTGCTCCCCGGCCCGCGCCGCTTCTATCGTCGCATTCAGCGCCAGCATATTCGTCTCCGAGGCAATCCCCTTGATCACTCCGACAATGCTGCCAATTTCCTGTGACCGCTTCACGAAGCCCATGACCTGCTGCGAGAGGGACTGAATGGATTCGTTGATGGAATCCATCTGACGGCCGGCGGATTGCAGCGATTGATCTCCGGCAACCGCATATTCGGCAGAGCGCAGTGAGGCTTCCGAAATATCCTGCACACTGGCAGCAATCTGCTGAATCCCGGCTGAAATTTCAATAATCGTGTTCATGTTGGTCTGCAGATCATTCATCTGCCGGCCTGTGCCGGTGGCAACTTCGCCCATAATCCCGGCAATCTTCTCAGTCGCTTCAGCAGTCATTCCGCTATCAGCGGTCAGCTTGACCGAAGAAGCGGCGAGGCCGCTGGCAGAAGCATTCACCTGGCCGATCATCGCCGCCAGATTATCGGTCATTTTATTGAAATTCAGGGCCAGATCACCGATCTCATCCTTCGTCCGCACACTCAGCTTGCGGGTCAGATCGGCATCACCGTCTGCAATCTCTTTGAGCTGCTTGTTCACATCACTCAGTGGCTTCAGAATCCGTGCCGACATCACGAACGCGATCAGCACAGCCAGCAGGACAGATAGTCCCGTGACTCCCATACTCGTAACCATAGACGAGCTGCGGTGGGTAGCCGCCTGAATCTGCTCCTTCGCAATTTCTTCATGCAGCATATTCTCAAATACAAGCTGTGAATCGATAATGGTATCCAGAGAGAGCCTCGTAAACGACTTTTGGGCTTCCGGGAAATTCCCGTCTTTGGCTAAGGCAAAAGCTTGCTCCAGCACGGTAAGATAATTGCCCCATTCACTCTCCATATTCGTAATTCCCGCAAGCTCAGCTTCGTTCAGGCCCGCACCCTTCAGTTCTTCAGCCGCCGCCGTAATCTGCGGGATCATCGCTTCATAAGCAGTCAGGTTGGCCGTTCTTTCCTCATCCGTATTGCTCATGACATACCTCGCCGCCAGCCCATCTGCCGTACGGATATCATCGGTTAACCCCTGCACCAGTGACAACTTGCTGTAATTACGGTTGATCTGCTCCGTAAGCATGGTTACCTTCCCCTGAAATAATGTGCTGCCCGCGATTGCGATAATGAACACGATAATAACGGCGGCGAAGCCGGACATGATTTTGGCACGTATCCCTCTAAGTCTGTTGAACATCATGATTTCCTCCACTCCATATGTAAGCTATACTGCATAACCCCTGCCCTTAGGGGCTTGTAGACTATGTATCCTGCGTGTATCCACCTGCATGCACGCTCCATGCGTCTGATGCTGGCCCGTCCCTCCTCAAGTGTGTTACTAATCTTTTCCTCTTGTCTGAACTTACGTTCCAATCCTTAAACCAATCTGAAATGGAGCTGAGTATTGGCTGAAACATGCAGAAGCAGCTGATCCGGCCTCAAAGGCAGCGTATGTTTCAGCAGGAAATTGCGGCAAATATAAGAATCATGAATTACAAAAACATACCTACGGGGAAGCACATTGTATTCGGTTTTTCGCATACATTTGGCCCGGGTACCTTCATGGCAGCCCATTGTATTCGGTTTTTCGCACACATTTGACCCGAGTACCTCAACGGCAGCACATTGTATTCGGTTTTTCGCATACATTTGGCCCGGATACCTTCATGGCAGCCCATTGTATTCGGTTTTTCGCATACATTTGGCTCGGTTACCTACGGGGAAGCACATTGTATTCGGTTTTTCGCTTACATTTAGTCCGGGTACCTTCATGGCAGCACATTGTATTCGGTTTTTCGCATACATTTAGTCCGGTTACCTTCATGGCAGCCCATTGTATTCGGTTTTTCGCATACATTTGGCCCGGGTACCTTCATGGCAGCCCATTGTATTCGGTTTTTCGCACACATTTGACCCGAGTACCTCAACGGCAGCACATTGTATTCGGTTTTTCGCATACATTTAGTCCGGTTACCTCCACAGCAGCATATTGTATTCGGTTTTTCGCTTACATTTGGCCCGGGTACCTCCATGGCAGCACATTGTATTCGGTTTTTCGCATACATTTGGCCCGGTTACCTCCATAGCAGCATATTGTATTCGGTCTTTCGCATACATTTGGCCCGGGTACCTCCATGGCAGCACATTGTATTCGGTTTTTCGCATACATTTGGCCCGGGTACCTTCATGGCAGCACATTGTGTTCGGTTTTTCGCACACATTTGGCTCGGGTACCTTCATGGCAGCCCATTGTGTTCGGTTTTTCGCATACATTTGGCCCGGTTACCTCCATAGCAGCCCATTGTATTCGGTTTTTCGCATACATTGGCTCTCCTTTGGCCCGGCTTCCGGGGGATTCAGCGGGATTCCTGATGCAAGAACATAATCACCATATTTGCATAAACAACACAAAAAACCGCCACCCCGGCCAAAGAAGGCATGAGATGACGGTTATCTGGAAGAGTACGCTCAGGTAAACTTCGATCGTTATGTAAGTAAGTTGCTGTCATTCATTCGTGTCACTCAGATTCCCATCGCTTTATTCATACAAATTCCCGTTCGCCAGCATGGCCAGCCTCTCTTCGTCCAGCACGATCAGCCGGCCGCGCCTGCGTTCGATGATCCCTTCTTCAATCAGGCGCCGCACCACCCGGTTCAGATGCCGGTAGCTTGTCCCCAGCAGATCGGCAGTCTCTGTCAGGCTGGAGGTGCGGATCTCCTCCACGCGCTGAGCGCCGGTGTTGTCCGAGAAGAGTGACATCAGGTAGCTGGCGAAGCGGTTCTCCACCGGATACAGCACATTCATGGCCGAGGTCTGGCCCAGCGTATACAGCTTGTGGCTCAGCTCCCCGACGAGGAAGCGCAGCAGCGCCGTATTGTCTTCGAACTCTTTTAGCAGCAGCTTTCTTCCGGCCACCAGCAGCAGGCTGTCCCCCACCGATACCACCTCATTCTTGACCGGATACTGGCGCAGCAGCTCAACATCCCCGATCACCGACATCGGTCTTGCGAACCGGACAAGCATCGACTTGCCGTTAGGCAGCAGGGTATGAATCTTCAGCTTGCCCTGCACCAGAATGAACATGCTCTCCAGCCGGTCGCCCACCGAACACACTGCGTCCCCGTCGCTGTAGCGCCGAAGCTCCATCTGGGCAATTGCGCCGCTGCTGAACATTGCCGTAAGATTATTCTGCTCCGCAAGACTGCGTACCGCCTCCGGATTCACTATCGAATACATGAAGTTTTTCCACTCCCGCCGTGTAAAGTCTATCTTATGTTCAAACTGTACCACAGCTCCAGGGCAAAGGGCTAACCGGCCTTACTTCATATCAGCGTCGTCCAGGCGGATTTCAGCTACAGTTGCATCCGGAGAACACCAGAATTCCAAAGTTACTCCTTGTTTGTGATCAATGTATCCGATAATATCTGCGGTCTGCTCATTGCTTTTGTAATATTTGCTTCCATACAGATCAAGCACACTTTGTTTGGTGTCTCCCAGTCCGATGCCTAAGGCTGTATGGAGCGGATCATCCGAACGGTTATTATCCGTGGCGGTGATCATGATCCGCTTAATCAGACCGCCGTCAGGGCCGGAATGGACAGAGGCAGTCACAAGACCGTCCTCCCAATGATAGTAATCATACAGCTCATTATCCTCTTTACTTAACGGGCTGCCTAACTGCTTAAGCAGGTGACTGTCATTAATATTGTCATGCAGGTTCACACCGCCGATCGCTTCGCGGGCAAGGTCTGTGGAAGGCGTCAGCTTTTCGGAATATGCCGAGAATTGATAGACACCGAAACCCGCAATGATCACCGTAATCAGAATAAATACTATCCGTTTTATCCCCATATTAGTGTGCAACGCCCTTCTCAAAATATTGTTCCAGTTCCCTACGCTCCTGGAATTTGGCTAGATTGAAGGATGGCCAGCTCTTCAGCGGCTCTGTCCGATCAGACAAACGGCTGTGCAGCGCTTCGTCAAGAATGCCTTTCTCCTGCCTGCTGAACTCAATCAGCTCCGGAACCACATCCGCGGACAGTCCGGCCAGATAATTGGCATCCAGGGTGCCGCTTGCGGTGTACCGCTGAATATTTTGCCTGGCGATAATATGATCCATCCCGATATAGTTCATCAGCACATAAGACAGCAAACCAAGCACGATGTAACACTTAAGCAACGGGAATTCTGCCCGGCTGATCCGCACCGCAGCCAGAACAAGCAGCAGTCCGAGGAAGATCATGAAAGCATGCACCAGGAAGCGGATATAGGTATAGCCATATGCTTCTTCATACAAGGTTAGCCGTGAGTATGCAGAGTAGAGCATGACCATGGAGCACAGAACCAGAATATAGAGCAGAATCTGAATTACCCGCTTCAGCCCGCCGCCTGCTTTGCGCACCGCCAGCAAGGAGAGCAGCAAAATAGCGAAATTGATCGCTGTCACCAGAATCAGCTCAAAGAATCCGCTCCGCGCATAATCCGCATACGTCTTGCCATCCGGCAGAATGCCTTCCCAGGCTCCGAACAAATATGAGAATTGCACGCTCACAAACAGCATGTATACGGCATTGATCACCGCCAGAACCGTAGTAATGATGATCGGATCATCAACGCCGATGCTTTCCTCCTCCGGTTCGGTCACATCCTGCTCTGTCAGAGCATCCAGCCCGCCAGGCGGATAGGTCCGGATATAGGACTTACTGTCAATGAATCCCCACACAAAGCCGAACATCCCGAGGCCAAGCAGAATAATCCACAACGCCCTGCTGATCCATTCGCCAAAGGAGATATTGTCAAAGTAACCCGGGAGCTCTGACAGCAGCCGGTTGAATACCCCATCCGCCGTGGAGAGAAGCGAGGTGACGATCAGCAGCAGCGGAACGGAAATCAGCAGCCCGATCACTATACGGATCAGAACCTGCTTGCGTGCATTAGACACCCCGCCCTGGCTACGGCGTAACAGCTTCACCGCTGTGTTCCAGTGGCGCAGGCTCTGGGGGAAGAAATGCTCCAAAGCCGCTCCGATCAGCCCGAAGCCGCTCCAGGACGGCAGGCGGTAACTGAGCATATAAGTCATATGTAATAAAATCAGCGCAGGAATGACAAGAAAATTAAGTCCGAAGAAAAACCAGTTGCCAAACAGTGCGTACGTCAGCGACAAGAGGAAGACTGAACCCATCCACATATAGCTGAACCAGTTCTGCTTACGCAGCTTCTCCTTGCCGAAATAGAACATAAACGCGTAGAACAGCACTACAAAAATAGGGTAAGAGATTCCGGGCATCTTGCCGTAGAACAGGTACTGATGCACAAGCGCAAGCAGAAACGCGGCCAACAAAACAACGCGCGCAAACCCCGATTTGGATACGGTTTGATTGTCCATGGTAAATTCCTCCATCTTTTTACTTTCCTACCCTGATTCTAGCTGATAAAATAAGAAGAAAAAGAGAAATATATTATTATTAATTTCCTATTTTGTGAAAGGAGAGCTTATAGATGAAGCTGCACAGCCAATTTCTGAAGCTGCATTCGCATCATGGAGGCCCGGCAGAGGTCCTTGTTACCCTGGATGAGCTGGCCTTGACCCTCGGCTGTACCCACCGCAACGCGCTGCATGTGATCCGCAAAATGGTAGAAATGAACTGGATCACCTGGACGCCCAGCCGGGGACGGGGGCGGCGCTCCAAGCTGGTGTTCCTCGCAGCCTCCGAGGATATTGCCCTGGAATCCATGATGCAGGCCATCAGCAGCAAGGATATCAGCAGCGCTCTGGAGGGAATTCGCGGACATACCCGCACCTCCGCCCTGCAGGATACGCTCCAGGGCTGGCTGCTGGCTTACTTCGGGCATCATGCCGAGATGCAGAGTGACAAGCGGATTGATACGCTGCGGCTGCCGGTCACGCAGCAGCTGCATACCTTCGATCCGCTGTATATGAATCTGCTGGCAGAGTCTTTTGTTTCCAGCCATGTCTTCGACGGTCTGGTCGGCCGCAGCGGCGAACGCGGCAAAGTGATCCCCGGTCTGGCCCATGCCTGGGAGACCGACGAAGCCCGTACCGCGTGGACCTTCCATCTGCGCAAAGAAGTCCTGTTCCATCACGGCAAGGTACTGGCTGCCGAGGATGTGGTCTACTCGTTTGAACGGATGATGTCTACCTCACAGCGGACGCTGTACAGCTATATTTTCAAGGAAATTCAGGAAGTTAGAGCACTGAATGCCTCCACCGTCCGCATTCTGCTGAAGAAGCCGAACGAGCTCTTCCTCCCGTTCCTCTGCACCAGCCGGGCGGCGATCGTCCCCCGTGACCTGCAGTCAATGGGTGAGAATGTATTTGGACGAAGACCTGCGGGAACGGGACCTTTCAAGGTAGTGGAGATGAGCGAGGATACTTGCGTACTGGAGGTATTTCCTTATTATTTTCAGGGGCGGGCCCATCTGGACCGTGTGGAAATTATCTATGTACCCTGGGGGCTTGCTCCGGGACCCTCCGAGACAGGCTCAGGCTTCCATGTCATTCCGAATCCGCAGGCAGCAGGTACCGGCTCCCTGAGCAAGATTCATTCCGAGTCCTCGGTACGCAAATTCGTCACCTGCAACACCAAAAAAAAGGGACCGCTAAGCGATCCCCTTCTCCGTGCCGATATTCTGTCCTGTCTGCATGAAGCTCCCCGTGAACCTTTCAGGCATTCAGCCGGTCTTCCGGCGGCAGCACTTCAGATTGCTACCATTCCGCAGTATGCCGGGGACGCTGAATACATTGCCTCAAGGCTGAAGCAGCACGGATATGCCTGTAACGTAGTCTCCGTATCCCCGGAGGAATTCAAAGGACCGATCCGCCTGCAATCGGATCTGATTGTCTTCTCTCTGCTCCGTGATCAGGATGAACAGCTGCGGCTGTACGATCTGTATCTGACACTCTCGCAGCATATTGAGCCGCGCACCCGCGCCGACATTGAAGGCAGACTGCATATGATCTCCCGGGAGCCTGACGCCGCTGCCCGGACAGAAGGCTTCAGGATTATCGAGGATAGCCTGACCCGGGATCATCAGCTGCACATCCTGTACGAGAAGCCTGCCGAGACGGCTTATCTGCCCTCTGTCAGAGGTGTTACCTTCAACAGCCAGGGCTGGGTGGATCTGCGTCACCTTTGGTTTCCGCCGGAGCTGTAAAGCTAATCTAAGCTTCGCCCGCCTTGGATGCGGCCTTTTCAACACTCAGATTTGTATCTTGCTCATGCCTGCTGGCAGTGTAAAATCAAGTCTGAAGGAGGACTAAACGCACCCTTTATTCTCTGCCGGGCAAACTGCCCGCAAGCCCTCTGCCCACCAGATTGGCGGATACCGGCTTCCTGCCCAGCTCCCTGGACCATATAGAGAGCTGGCCGGAATGATGAATCTCATGAGCGATAATATGGCGCATAATCTCACCCCAGGCATCCTCAATTACCCGTCCATCCGCCCGCTCATCCTTCAGTATGTTCTGCTCCAGCCCCTCATGCCACGCCAGCACGAACTGCTCTACCTCCGGCCGGAACCTTGCATCCAGCTCCCTGATCTTCTGCAGAGTGTTATATTCCAGGAAATCTGCCCGAAAATCAGGTTTACCCTCCATATCCCGGATCCAGCTCAATTCCACATCGATAATATGAACCAGCGTCTTCAGGATTCCGCCCATTCCGCCAGTCCGTTCCTTCAGCAGTTCTTCCTCCGGCAGCTCCTCACACCATTTGTACCATTCCTCGCGGACCATCCAGTTATAACGGAATAATGTTTGCATAGGCTGCCTCCTGAATTGTAATGTAATTTTGAATTTCCGGCATTCAACGTTCTGTTTCCCTGCTCAGTTTGCTTTCCGTCTGACACTGTAGAATCTAAGCGCTGTCGGAACGCCCTTAATCTCCAGGATACCGCTATAGATCAGTTCTCTCACCCTATATTCGAAAAAAGCGTCCCCGATATATTGGTCGCAATATCCCAGCGCCTCTCCGACTAACCGGGCTGATTTCAGGAATCCGTCATCTCCGGAAGGCGGCTTCAGGTAGTCCAGCTTCTCCAGCAGGTAGCTATCATAATAATCAGCCGGCACCTCAAGCACAGCCTCCTCTTGCCATATCCGCAATACCTGGGACTGTTCTGAGATGTTCTGCCACTCCAGGTCCAGCCGCGTGATATCCGCAGCAGTAAGCTTGTTGCCGTCCTGAATGCGCAGCAGCGCCTCCCGAAGCTTATCGGCCGGAATCTCACCGGAACTACGGTATTTGATGGAGGCATCCGGAGTGTTGTACAGCTCTTCACAGATTGCACAGGCATCACATACCACAATCCCGCTCGGTCTGCTCCCCAGCAGATGAACAGCAAGACGCAGCCCGGTCTGCTCATTAGCATTGCCGCTGGTCCAGATCACGACCTCGGCCTGTCCGGGAATCTGCTCCAGCTTATCCATTAGCTCCGTATACATTTCTTCGCACTCATCAGTGGCGGTAGAGTATCCTAGGATATTCTGGAAGAACCACTCACTCCGGGCCTTCCTTCCCTCCGGCGAATCCAGCTGGCCTAGCGGACCTATCGCATAATTTCCCTTTAAAATGATCAGCTTGTGTGTGTCTGCCCAACCGAGTCCTCTCAGCGCTTGCTTCATACTGCCCGCGTAAGAATCACCGCACACGATATGCACATGCGTACAATCCGGTGAGGGGTCCCAGAATGCCCGCTTTTGGGGAGAATCCATCAGACTGGTGTAGTATCCCAGCAGGCTGGCAACCGGTCCCGCGATATGTTCATCAAGCGGTGCTTCAAGCCGCTCACTCTGTTCCTTTAACCGCTTGATCTGCGCCAGAATCCGCATGAAATACAAGTGTACTTCATCTTCCTTCAAGCCGCTAACAGCGTTTACGATTTCCTGCATATCTTTCATCATCTGATTCCACCTTTGTTCAGGTAATTATATGGGGGAGCGGTCAAGCAGCCTCCCTTTGACAAGCAAATAAAGCGGGGGATAGGGCGATTGCTTCTGAGCGGTAACCAAGGTGAACCCGTCCTTCCCGACAGCCGGTCTTTCCCGTTCCTGCACCGGGAACTGGACCGAATCTTTAAACACCACATATGCTGCTACATCCGCTGCTCCTGCCGGAATATCATTTCCGGTTATATTCTGCGACTTAACAGTAAAGCTGCCCTTTGCCGCGTCATACGTGTACGAGACAGGACGGAAAGCATCATTGCTGATAATCGCCCCCGGCGGTGCTCCAAAGGCGCTTCTCTCCAAATCCTCTATCGCTAATTTAATAATATCCGTCTGCATCAGAGCGTCCCCTGTCAATGTATAGAGATGATTACTCTGATCCCATTTACTCACGATGCCCAAACTGCCCGCCAGTACACTGACCGGGATGAACATCGAATTTTGCTCCAATACCGGAATCGTATCCATGGAGCCGGCAACCCCGTTAACCGAAACGGACTTCGACCTAATCGTGAACATAACCGTTACATCATCTATCCCGATTGTAGCCGTTTTACTTTTGGCATCGTAGCGGACCTTCGCCCCGAGCAGCTCGCTGATCGAGCGCAATGGAATCATCATTCGTCCCTGTGAATCCACATAAGGCGCCTTCGGTGCCGTATAGAGCACATAATAATCGTTGATCTTGAGCAGCACCGGATATTCCTTGGCTGCGGCCTGCACCTTCCCCGTACTACTCCCTATTAGTAACACCAAGCTCATTCCCGCTGCCAGCAGCAACTTCTTTGTTTGCTTCATAGTATAAACCATCCTCTCATTCTGCTCCGTTTGAAATAATGTAGCGCTCCCGCTACTGCGGCTCTTGTTAAGTTAACGCATGCAACTATTAAACATGTACAGTATCAGGTTAAATCTAGTGAAAAACACCTTGGTCAATCGCCTGCTGAGGGTTGCCGTGACCCGACACCGGGATATCAGGTAGGCTTAACTGCACTTTGTACAACTAAAACATCTGATTTACAACCAATTACCTGTTTAGTTGTATTTCGTACAACTAAATAGCCCATGTAGATGGGTTCTCACCCATTCAAGCAAATTTAGTTGTACAAACTACAGTTAAAAGAGGCGAGTCTACCTTTTCACTGTTTTTAATTGTACAGAATACAACTATCCCTAAATTCCACTTGAGCGAACACCGCTCCAGCCGCCACATTCGGGTTGAATATCCACAGTTAACATCTGATCAACTATCCCGCTCCTCCCACCTAATTTAACCCTCGTCTAGTAAAATAAGCAAGCGAAAGAGGCAAGCAGCATCCTTTCTGCTGCTTGCCTCTTTCGCTGATCACTTGCCCTTCCTTGCCCACTCCCCACATAAATGAACTTAAGAATTTCACAACAGGGCTTGCGTACGGAGGGGGATTTTTGGAACTGTAGGAGCGGGAGCGTCCGCCTTTGTCTCCGGATTTCACCCGCTATAGGCGGCAAGAATCAAGAAATCTGGAGACAACAGCGGCCGGAAGTCCAAAACATCCACCGTAGCTATGCCCCGCCCCAAGTGAACTCTTCTGTTTATTTCACCGACCCGATCATCCCAGCCACAAACTGCTTCTGCATCAAAAAGAATACCAGCGCCGTCGGAATCGTGCCGATCACAATCGCGATCATAATCATGCCGTAGTCCGGGGCGTAGCCCGAACCAAGTGTCGAGATCAGGAGCGGCATCGTCTTCGTCTGCGGGGTCTGCAGCACGATCAGCGGCCAGAGATAGTTGTTCCAGCTCGACATGAACGTGATGATTGCCCCGGCGGCGTATGTCGTTTTCATGGTCGGCAGATAGATGCGCAGGAAGATGCCCAGCTCGCTGAGCCCATCCATCCGGCCGGCCTCCAGCAGCTCCTTCGGGAACATCTTCGTGCTCTGCCGGAAGAAGAAGATCAGGAACGCCGTAGTCACCGTAGGCAGGATAACGGATGTCATTGTATCAATGCCCATCCACGGGAACACATTGGAGATTTGCCCGAACATCCGGTACAGCGGAATCATCAGCGCGGCGAACGGAATCATCATCGACAGCAGCAGGATGTTGAACACAATATCCTTCGAGCGGCTGCGGAAGACTTCGAAGCCATAACCGGCCAGCGAGGCAATCAGCAGCGCCAGCAGCGTTGTGGTTACCGAGATTTTAGCGGAATTGATCAGGGATAACTGCAGGTCTGTGGTATCCAGCAGCTTCTGGAAATTATCCAGCAGATGTGTTCCGGGCAGCAGCCGCCCGCGGGTGACGTCGACCGACTTGTTCGTCGAGCTGACCACCATCCATAAAAACGGGAAAATCGAGACAATGGCCGCGATGCTTAGGAACAGATACATGAAGAAACGTTTGCTCTTAGCCATTTTTATCACCTGCCACTTTGAACTGGATGACCGACAGCAGCGCAATCATAATCACGATGGAATACGATACAGTGGCTGCATAGCCGAAGTCCGCTGAATATTTGAACGACAAATTATAAATGTACTGGGAGATCGTCTGTGTTGCATTTCCCGGACCGCCCTTTGTAATATTCATGACCTCATCGAACAGCTGCAGGGTACCGATGGTGGATGTGATCGAGGTAAACAGGATGATCGGCTTCAGCAGCGGGACAGTAATTCCGAAGAACTGCCGTGACGCCGAAGCCCCATCAATTCTGGCGGCCTCGTAGATGGAGCTATCAATATTTTGCAGGGCGGACAGATAAAAAATCATATTGTAGCCCGTCCAGCGCCAGGTTATCGCGATAATAATCGTAATTTTGGCCCAGAACGGATCGGTGATCCATTCAATCGGGGCACTGACCAGATGCAGCTTCAGCAGCATGGTATTCACCAGCCCGTTGCCGGCGAACAAATACTTGAACACTACCGAATAGGCAACCAGCGAGGTTACACAGGGCAGGAAGATTGCCGTCCGGAAAAACCCTTTGAATTTGAGCTTGCTGTCATTCAGCAGCACTGAGATAAACAGCGCCAGTACAATCATCAGCGGCACTTGAACCAGCAGATAAATGAAGGTGTTCTTCACGGAAGTAAGGAATGTTTTGTCTGAGAGCAGCCGTGTATAGTTATCGAATCCGGTGAAGGTAAGATTGCTGCCGGTGCCTGTCTGGAACGACAGAATCAGCGCCTGGAGCATCGGGTAGAAATAGAAGACGAAGATCAGAATGACCGCAAGCAGGACGAAGGACCATCCGGTCAATACGCTTTTGGTACAGATACTCACGCTCGAATTTGTTTTTTTCACATCGGCCCAGCCCCTTCATGGTATTCAAGTAGAAACGGCTTTGCCGTCCTTTTTTAGGACGGTACCGTTTCAGCGAGAAAGATAAGGATAATTTATGCGCGGAGCATATAAATTCTTATCTTTTAAAATAAACCCCGGACGCTGCCCCCATGGTATTCAAGTAGAAACGGCTTTGCCGTCCTTTTTTAGGACGGTACCGTTTCAGCGAGAAAGATAAGGATAATTTATGCGCGGAGCATATAAATTCTTATCTTTTAAAATAAACCCCGGACGCTGCCCCGCCCTCCTGAAAGCCCGGAAGCCGCAGGCCACGCCCAAGGTTTACCTGTGTGCAAGACTCAGCTATTTAATCTGTGATTCAGCCTGGGCCTGGGCATCGCTCAGCACACTGTCAATGTCCTTGCCGTTCAGATAGTTCTGCATTTCTACAATGAGGATGTCTTCAATTGCGTAAGTATTGATACCGTAATTGACACTTGGAATCTGCTCTGTCCAGGCGGCGAAATCCGATACAATCTTCTGGCCGCTGAAGAATTCATTGGCCTGGCTGTAAGCCTCTCCGCCCGCTGCCGCTTTGAAGGTACCGATAACACCGATGTCTGTGAGCAGCTTCTGATACATTTCCACATTGGAGCCGAAGGTCTTCGCCATGAAGTCAGCTGCAGTTTCCTTGCCGTCCACATTCATCACATACCATGAGCTTCCGCCGAGATTCGAGGCATGAACCGATTCATTCGCAGTCAGCTTGGGAAGCGGTGCGATCCCCCATTTACCGGATTGCGTAGCTTCAGCTGTGATCGATGGAGTGATCCAGTTGCCTGTCGGTACCGAAGCGACGTCCCCGCTGTTCAGAGCAGCTACGAACTGGCTCCAGTCCGCATGCACCTTAGCCACATTGGATTCCATAATTTGTTTATAGATTTCAAACGCTTCCTTCAGCGGCGCATTGCCGGCAATATTCGGCGTCTTGCCGTCTTCCTTCAGATACCATTCACCGGCGGATTGAATCATTACACGGATCAGTCCAAGGTCATTCGGGTCCAGTGTAATCAGCGCCTTGCCGGTCTTCTCTTTCACGGCTTTGCCGATTTCAATATATTTGTTCCAGTCAATATCCTGCAGATCGGCCAGCTTGTAGCCTGCCTGCTCCAGATAATCGGTTCTGACATAGAGTCCGGTTACGCCGGAGTCAAAAGGAATTCCGTACTGCTTGCCGTCCAGGCTGGTCGGACCGCTTTTGTAATCCGCGAAGTCAGAGCCTTTGATCGAGCCGCTCAGGTCGTAGAAGGAATCCTTATACGATTGCAGGAAGCTCTGGGAACGGTAGTCCTCAATCAGCACGATATTCGGCAGGCCTTTGGTTGTTCCAGAGTTCAGCCCAGTGTTCAGCTTCTGGATAATATCAGCCTGTGCATATTCTACAATGTTGATTTTTACATCAGGGTTGGTTTTGGCATATTCCGCTTTGGCCACTTCCAGTGCGGCAATATTGAATGCAGGGTCCCAGGCCCAAATTGTAATTTCTTTTGCCTGAGCAGGTTCTGTGGTTGCTGTGTTTCCGGCTGTTCCGGTGTCCGCAGCTGCATTCCCTGTGTTCTTGGAGCCGGAGTTAGAGTTCGAATTGGAGCTGCAGGCAGTAAGCATAAGCAGGCAAATCAGCAATAACGCAATGCCTTTTTTCATTTGTAATCCTCCCCTTTGATGCGCTTTTATGAGTTCCGCTTCCATGTAAGCGCTTATTTATTACATAAGTAATCTTATCACCCGCGTAAGAGGACCCGTTAGAACTTACTTTATAGGGATTTGTCATTTTATCGCCTCATTGTAAGCGCTACCTATCTGCAATTTGTTCTTTTTTTAGATAATGGTATTATTTTTGTCCCGGGATCAGCGGCAGGCGGATTCTAATGGCTGTCCCCTCACCTGGTACGCTTTTAATAGTAATCCCGTACTCTTCGCCGTACATCAGCACCAGCCGGTCATGCACATTCTTGATCCCAATCCCGGTGAACAGCTGGCGCTTGCTCGCAGGCCCCGACATGGAGAGATCGGCTTCTCCGGTATCCATACCGTCCCCATTGTCGACAACCTCACAGAGCAGGGAACCGGCATCCTGGGAGATGAGGATATGAATATATCCGCCGCTTTTCTTCGTAAACGCATGGAAAAAAGCATTCTCAATAAACGGCTGAATGATCAGCTTCGGCAGATGAAAGTCCATACAGTCCGGGGAGATGAAGAAATTCACTCTAATCCGTTCCCCGTAGCGCACATGGTTGATAAACACATAGGACTTCAGATTCTCCAGCTCCTGCGCTACCGTGATGCTCTCACTGACGTTACTCAGCGCATTCTGCAGCATCGAGATCAGGGCATGGATCGTGTGAACCGCCTTCTCTTGGCTGCCCTGCTGCACCAGGAAGTTGACCGAGGCCAGCGTATTATACAGAAAATGCGGGTTAATCTGATGCTGCAGGGCAGCCAGTTCGGCATTGCGCTGCTCCTTCTGTGTCTCGACCAGCTTCTCTACATAATCATTCAGCTCATCAAGCATATAGTTATAGGCATGTCCCAGCTCCTGAAATTCAAAGCTGCCGGTTACCGTAATGTAATTATGGAAGTTCCGCTGGGTAATCTTGGACATCTGCCGGGTTAGCAGGGTTAGCGACCGGGTCAGCCTTCTGAAGATCAGGAACACGACGATCAGGGCCACGATGACGATGGCTGAGCAGATCAGCACCACCATTTTACCGTTGACCATCTGGCCGAGGGCCGTCTTTTTATCAATCAGATTCACAATATAGAAATCATAGGAAGACAGATAATCCGCAATCAGAATGGAATCCGTGCCGCGGAAATCAACATTTTTGTAATCCAGCTGCTTCTCTTCGATCTCCTTGGCAAACTGCAGTAAATCCTCCGCCTGCTGGCCCATCAGATCACTGCGGTTGCTGGAGACAATGACTCCATCCCTGTTCAGAATCGCCACATCATTCCCCGTACTGACAAAGCTTGCATAGAAGGGGCGGAAATCCTGCTCATGAATGGTAAAATACAAGGTTCCGTAAATATCGCCCGTTGTGCGTTCCATGAGTGCTTTGCTGGCTACGATCACAGCCTCTTTCTGCGGGGAATCCTTACTGCTCTCCTCATAGAACTGGTACATTAGCCGTTTCGGCTCAGCCAGTGTATTGACCGTCAACTCATGCTGCCGGAGTTCATTGTCATTCATCAGCAGATTGTTCGTATTGGTGGAATAGCTGCGTCCGTTTTTGCCCATAATTTTGATCCCGACCTGGTAGGAGTCCAGAGTAGACTGGATTTTCTTCATCTGGGTCGTCATATTATAATAGGTCCGCAGCACCCGCAGGGAATTCGAGTCCTCTTCCGTCAGGAAGCTCTTAATTGTGCCGCTCAGCTGTGTGTTGTTGGTGGCAGTAACGATGGAATAATGAAACGATTCGAAGCTCGCCTTAATCTGGCTGATCACCTTGGTATTCGTAATGCTGAAGGTGTTCATGAACAGCTTCTCCGACATGCGGACGGTGGTCCATGAAGAAGCGATGGCTACAGCAATAATGCTGATCAGCATCACGATGAATATTTTGATGAACAGGCTGTGGAATTTGAAACGATCCCAATATCTGCGCATAGGCTCTACTCCTGTCCGTAATGCTGACGTCTGTAGCCGCTCGGGGACAAGCCGGTATATTTCTTGAACACCTTACAAAAATAGCTGTGATCCCCATATCCGACCATGCTGCTAATCTCGGAAATCGGTGCCTCGCCTGCCCGCAGCAATTCTGCCGCCTTGCCCGTACGGATCGTATTGAGATGCTCCTTGAATCCCTCCTGGTTATAGGTCGTGAACAGACTGGACAGGTAAGAAGGGTTGAAATGGAAATGACGGGCCAGCTCCGTAAGACTCAGCGGCTCGGCGTAGTGCTCCTCCATATACTGGAGCAGCTTGGCCATATTAGCATTGCTCCCTGGTGTCAGTGCTGCCGATGAGGTCAGCTCCATGACCCGGGCAAGAAAATGATCCAGAACCTGCACGGCCTCATCCGCAGAGCCTGCCTCATCTATGGCCCGGAACAGCCCGTATTTCCCTTCTTCCAGCTCTCCCAGATGGCTGAACTGATTCGTCACATTGAAGATAATATTGCCGAGGAAGGACTTGAACTGAAACACATCCCCGTCATATTGCCGGCTTAGCGCATCGACATGCTGATGCAGATCGCCGAACGCCTCCTCCAGCTGCTGGCGCTTCAGCTGCTCCGTGAACTGGGTCAGGTTGAATTTCGGCAGCTGTGCTTCCCGCTGCGGCAGCTCATCATGGACCAGCAGTACCTGATCCGGCAAAAAGAAGCGGTACTGCCGCAGCTTCAGAACACTCTCCTGGTAGACAGCAGCCAGTTCGCTGAGCGAACCGAAGCTCCGGGCCAGGGTCAGGCGCAGCTCAGGCTCTTGTCCGGCCAAGCCGTGGGCTAGCTTATTCACAGCCTGCAAGAGTGCCGGCCACTGCTCTTCCTGCAGGTTGACCAGGAGCAGTGCCGCATTCGGCTCGCCGCCAGGGATGATGCACTGCATCAGTCCTGGAACACTACGTTCCAGTTCCCCGGTTACAGCTGCGGTGATGGCTGTCAATGCGTCTGCGTCATTGTCTGCGTTATCGGCACCGGTATCACCGGCAGGTCCGGTCCGCCCGGTCTCCCAGCCGAGGAAGCTGAAGCAGTCCTGCGGAAGCTGCTGCTTCACGAACTCCTCGCCTTCAGGCTGCAGCCGGTAGCCTGAGATCATACGGCTGAGCAGGGCATCCAGCCGCTGGGGTGCCGCTTCCGGCTGAACTCCAGATGCTGCGGCACCCAGTCCCGGGATACGTTCCCGGGTCTTCTGCAGCACCTGGAGCAGCGAACCGGCTTCCAGCTTCGGCTTCAGAATATAATCGGCCACCCCATTCTGGAAGGTGGAGCGCACATAATGAAATTCACTGAAGCTGCTCAGCACGATTACCTCTGTAGCCGGATAATCCCGCTTCACTAGGCGTGTTAATTCCTCGCCGTCCATCACCGGCATCACAATATCGGTAATGATGATATGCGGCTGCAGGGTCTGCAGCGAATTCAGCGCTTCCTGCCCGTTGGCCGCTTCACCTACAATCTGAAATCCTTCGCGTTCCCAGTCCAGCACATATTTAATCCCCTGCCGGACCAGAATTTCATCGTCCACAATCAGCACTTTGCATATTTGATTCATAGTTGTCCCCCGCCTTCTGTAGTCATGACCACTGGTCCGCCACTCATGAAGGGATTATAAAGCGCTGTCATCGGGATGGTCAAACGGTAATTTTGGGGGGAGAGGTGATAAAGCACTCTGGAGAAGTATATTAAGGCTACTGCGGGGGATGAAATCTAGTACAAAGTATAGCTAAGCGGGATAATTGTATTTCATACAGTTAAAAACGAGGCAAAGCCGGATTTTCCAAGTATAACTGTATTCAGTACAACTAAAAGTAAGTAAAGTGCTTCCCTAAGAGAATAAGCAGACTTTTAGTTGTAGAGAATGCAACTAAATTACAATTGGAACCAAAAACCTTCTTTTTAGTTGTAGCAAATACAATTAAAGCTGGAACGTGTACGTCCCAGCTTTACTGAATAATCCATTTATGAATGATTCGAAGGCTTCATCGAATCTAAGTCAGAGATGTAGTTCTGAGGATCTCAACAATTGAATCAATAACAACCTGCGGGTTCTCAATATGTATGTTATGTCCGCTGCCCGATGCTTCAACCAGCTTCCCGTTGACTGACCAGTTCTTCAGATCATTTGCTGCTTCCAGGAGCTTCGCTCTAATTATTCTCTTTGTATCTTCTGAAGTCCCGGGATAGAATTCATTGACTACACCTGATTTGATAACGATTAAGGGAATATCTGTTGCGGGCAACTCCCTAACTTTCCGGTAACCATCCTGCACATTGGAGAATTCACTATGCATGGCCGCAATAGTCTTTTTTTGAAACGATGTCTTCCATAAAAGCGTCCGGGTCTGCTTTGAAAAGGGGCTAATGGTTGCAGAGAACCCGGGGAACTTTTTGAAACTCGAAAGAATCTTCAATACTCCGATCTTAGACAGTACTTTTAATACAGAATAGAACTTAACAGCCATAAGTTGTCCCTTAACATGTTCTTCCGGAAAACGGTCTGTTATTTCATCTTCATGCATGGAATCAACCAGCACAACCCTGCCACGAGCTGCGGATATTTCCCGGTAAACAGCCTTACATTTAATCCTCCATAGGAATGACCCACAAAAATATAAGGACCCTCAACTCCAGTTTGCAGCAGCAGCTCATAAAGCTCTGATATACACTGCTCATTGGTACGCGGGAACGGCCCTGGCTCACTCCATCCGTAACCTGCACGATCATATACGATGACTTGTGTAATCTTGGCAATTTCGGGGGCAACAAGCGACCATAACAAGGCAGATGAACCACAACCATGCTCAAATACTACGGGGGGCAGGCCCTTATTGTCACCTTCGATGATGTTATACAATTTATGATTTCCTACGCTTGTCAGCTTCCCTCTACTCGTTTGCACCTTATCCACCTAATGCGAGCTCAAATGCTTACGGTAGCCCTCCACCCGCTCTTCCTTGTAGCCCATCTTCTCATAAAAAACATGCGCTTCCTTCCGCTTCTCTCCCGACACGAAAATAATATAGTAGCAGTCCCGCTCGTGGGCGATGTCTTCGAGGGCGGTCATCAGTTTTTTGCCAATGCCCTGCAGGCGTGCACGCGAAGAAACCACTACATTCTCAATCACCATGAACGGGCGGCAATCCCCAACGAGGTCCTGGCAGACGATCCCCATCATAGAGCCCAGTAATTCCCCGTCTACAAAAGCACCCAATAATACATAACGGCTATCCTCCCGGATGGCCCGGAATGCCGTCTCCAGCTTCACCGGATCTGTCGGTCCGCCAATTAGCTCATGGTATAGTGTATTTAGCGATTCAAGCGATTCAATGCCGATTTCTTCGATTGTTACCATAGTCTGTGTGCCCCGCTTTCATATATTTGTGAATCCTTTAGTTCTTCTCATACAGATATAATTGCCCATTGCGCGGAAAAGACATCCGTTCAGCCTATAGCCCCTGCACCGGAGTTCCCTGTCCAGTACTTTCATGAACGCTCCATGGCTGACGATCAGCACACGTCCTTCCGGTGCAGCTGCTTCAGCTTCTGCCGCTAGAGAATCTATTACCATATGGGCACGCTGCAGAACAGCCGCTCTGCTCTCCGGTTGAGAGGGATGACCGGCAGTCCAGGACAAACGTGCAAGTACGAGCCAGCAGGAGACAGGCAGGCGCAGTCCGCTTAGCTTAAATTTACCTAAATGCAGGGCTGCTATACCAATTTCTCTTAGCTGCTCTGTATATACGAATTTTTGAGCATCAAAATAACTTGCCGTATATACCGCTCTCGCCTGATCACTGCACAGACAAATATCCCACTTTTGCATATTGCTCTTATGTCCCGGATGCTGAATAGGGGCTGTCTCATATCCCTGTATCCATAGATTGAACTGCTCCCCGGTCAGCCAGGTCCGCTCCGGCTTGTGCTGCACTCTGAAATGCCTAACCAGCCCTAAGCTCATTCCTCCGTAACCCTCTCTTTATTCATCATGGGCAGCCTCTCCTAATCAGTGACAACATCAACCTCTATGTAAATGACTAATCCCTTGTGGAATTAGCTCTTAATTGCCCTACTTATCATTTTTGAGTTCAAACTCCTCACTGTGACCGTCCCATTCCACATTTACTTTAATGACGGAATCCTCCCACTCAAATGCACCGGTTCCATCCCCTCCTGAATGCAGCATGTCGAGCCTAACGGGTCCTTCCTGAGTCCGACTGCCACCGCCGCTTGTCCCTTTAGCATAAGCATGACTCCGGGAAGCAGCAGCGCACGCACGATCTTCTTCATGTTTAGCCCTCTTTTCCATAGCTTATATTGTGAAAAAAAAGCCTGAACCGGTCATGCCGGGATTTACCGGGACATATAGTGCAGTACAGCCGCCACCCGTTCTTCCACTTGCATATCTCCTTCCAAACGCATAACATCACAATTCAGCCCGGCCAACCATTCCTCATGCAGCGCCCGGCTCCGGACCTCCGGCCCAGCCGTATCATAGAGCGCCGCCCACTCCATGAAGGTCTCGACATCATCATATTTGCTTCCCCCAGGCAGACCCTCATCGCCATAGCGCTGATATTCCCTCGCCCGTAAGCGTTCAAGCCGGAGCTGTTCAGGTATCCACAGGAAAATCACCAGATCAAAAGTATCGCGCAGCCCGTCTCCCCATCCGCAGACTGCACCGGACAGAATCCACGGCTCCTGTTGCTCCAAATCGGCCCGCAATCTGCTTAGACGCGCTGCAACCGGAGTTTGCTTACTATATTTCTGCTCCCAGAAATAATCGTCACTGTCCAGATGAACATGCGGAAGCCTTGCCGCGAGCGCCTTGCCAAGTGTGGTAGTCCCCGCTCCGGAAGCTCCCATAATATGAATTTTGCGGTTCATAGCGCCTCCCGAATAATTGAATAGATGTTTTCAATTGTATATTTTACCATGTTGATGTTGGTCCGAACATAAGAACAGCTATCCAGTATATATTTTTCAAGATCATTTTTGCTATTAATATATGTAATTGGAATATCACAGCTTTCGTATTCAACTACTTCTGAATTCTTCACTTTCATATGTTTTTGCTCTTTTCTCAAATATTCTACAAGCCGATCGAATTCCCCCTTATCTCCACTAGTATTTCTAAAATCGTAATTTAATAAAATGTTAGAATCATTTAATGAATATTTTTTCAGCGCCTGAAAGAAGCTGTTCATGTCTGCAAACTTTGCTGTATTGACAACCGGATCTGAGCTCCAATAGGTGTATAATGAAACGTTGAATTCTTTGTCTCTAAACATTTCAAGATATCCTGTCCATTCGTCAACATACTTTTTCGGTTCTTGCGCTAACGTTGAACTCCCCAAATTGTCTTCATTAAATGAACTCACTGTATAGAAGAACTCATCTCTATTAAAATAATGGGAGATAATCCGGTCGAATCCTCTTTGGACAGGGAGATCATCCCAGTAAAATCGCTCACTCCCCCCTATATAGGCTTTAGTTGAAAATATGATGTCCGGCTCAGCCTCCGAAGAGGCCTTCAGCGTTATCATTTGAAGAGGAGTGTTATAATTCACGGTTCCGCGCACTACCTTAAACGCTTCGCCATATTTGCTTTGGAGATACTGAATGGCAAGTTTACTTTCATGTCGATTGCTTACTTTGATCGTATCAATCAGCTGACTCAATCCCAAAATGAGGAAGGGCCCAATCATAATAAGCAGTATAATGCTTGCGCAGCCGTACTTTCCGAATCCCGCTTGTTTACCATCTTTAGAAACTCTTCTTTCTCTTACTCGATAGTTATTGTCATCGTTCATCATAGACCTCCATATGCAACAGCCAGCTGATTATTGATTATCAGACGAATGGTACCACAGGAATACCGAGGTATTTGTCGAAATTTGTTAATTTAACATAAACATCTCCGCAACCAACACAAAAAAGCCGCAAACCATAGTGGCCGCAGCTTCATTTGCCTTGCCAGTATTCAAGTCGCTGTCCGGGTAAGCACTCTCCGCTCAGTTAATATCCGGCGGAATACGCCGCGCTATGCCGGTAGCGATGGCTGCCTGGATAACAGCAAGACGTACCTGCTCCACTACCTTTTCGTTAAAAATACTCGGAATAATGTACTGCTCATTCCGCTCATCCGGATGGACAACTGCAGCGATGGCCTGTGCCGCCGCCAGCTTCATCTCCAGATTCACGGTCTTCGCCCGGCAGTCCAGCGCTCCGCGGAAGATCCCCGGGAAACAGAGCACGTTATTAATCTGGTTCGGATAATCGCTTCTTCCGGTAGCCAGCACGCGGACAAAAGGCTCAGCCAGCTCCGGTTCAATCTCCGGAATAGGGTTAGCCATAGCAAACACAATGCTGTCCGGGGCCATGGTCTGCAGATGCTTCACTTGAAGAATCCCTCCGCCGGAGACGCCGATGAATACATCCGCCCCGCGCATCGCTTCGTCAAGACCTCCGCTCACATTCTCCGGATTCGTAGCCTCGGCCAGCCAGCTCCATTCGGAGTTGGTGTAGGTTTCGTTCCGGTTCAGAATCCCTGCCCGGTCCACAGCGTATATCTGCTTCGCCCCTGCTGCCAGCAGCAGACGGCAGATCGACACACCAGCCGCACCGATGCCGACAACAACAATTCTGCAATCGGCTATAGCCTTGTCCACGACTTGGAGAGCATTCAGCAGACCGGCCAGCGCAACAACCGCTGTTCCGTGCTGATCATCATGGAAGACCGGGATGTCTAGCTCGGCTGACAGCCGCCGCTCAATCTCGAAGCAGCGCGGAGAGCTGATATCCTCCAGATTGATTCCGCCGAAGCCGGGAGCAACCGCTTTCACAATCCGGATGATTTCATCCGGGTCCTTCGTGTCCAGACACAGCGGAAAAGCATCAATGTCCGCCAGCTGCTTGAACAGCATGGCCTTCCCTTCCATCACCGGCATCGCCGCCTCCGGTCCGATATCGCCAAGCCCGAGCACTGCGGTGCCGTCGGTGACGACAGCTACCGTATTTCTTTTCATCGTCAGCGAATAGGCCTTTGCGGGATCTTCGGCAATCGCCATACAGACACGGGCCACACCAGGTGTGTAGACCAGGGACAGATCCTCCCGGTTCTTGATCGGCATCTTCGGAGTAATCTCAATTTTGCCTCCGAGATGGGCCAGGAAGGTCCGGTCGGAAACGTTAATGACTTTTATACCCGGCATATTCCTAAGCACACTTATAATCTCTTCATTGGCCGCATCCTGCACATTTACTGTAATATCCCGGGTTGTCACGTCCTTGCCGCCACGGATGACGTCTATCGCCACGATATCGCCGCCCGCAGACGCGAGCCTTGCTGCCACATCCCCGAAAGACGCTTCAGACTTGCGGATCTCCAGCCGGATAATCATCGTTGTTGCAATTGACATAGAATATGCCTCCCTCATCAGACGAATCTAAGTCCAATATACTACAGTTCACAGATTGTACATAATAATTCCTGCTCAATCCGAAACTTCCCAATTGTCCGCAAGCTTCAGCAGCTTGTCTGCCGCAGCATCTTCATCTCCGCCAAGTACTTTAGCCTCGATATAATAGGTTACAAGGTTATCCTCTGCGTGTTTGCCGGGACGCTGAATACATAACCAATAATAAATAACCTCAGGAGCAGGAAATACAGCACTCCCTCCCTGTGTGAACTTGATCAGCTGCCCTTCTCCTGCAGGAATCGTGACTGGTTTCTTCCACAATATCTCCGAATGATTATAGATACTGATGTAGCCGTCGGGTTGACTCTGATGGCCAAGCGACAGCTCCATTTGATCCAGAGTTAGCACGTCCATTCCCTGCAAATATTTCGCCGGTTCTTCATTGCCAAGCCGCAGCCTGTGTACTGCAGGGCCAGAATCAGACCACACATACAGATACAGTGCTCCCCCGCCCAGAACAAGACAGACCACAGCTATAAGTATGATATTTCGCCATTTCCTCCCCAAATGCTATCCACCTTTCTCCGGTTTCTGCATATTCCCCTCTACACACTGAGCACCTTCATAATTGCCGTGTAACAGGAATCCTTGAATACCTCATGCAGCTCGTCCTTATCGGCCATCAGCCACTGGATCAGGCAGCCGTCAATAATCGCCCGGATCACCGGGCTAGTCTTCTCTGGCGACAGCTCTTTGGAGAAAATACCTTCCTGCTGCCCGAGTGTCAGCACCTCCGAACTAATTCCCGCACAGCTGTCATAGAAACGCTGATTAATCTCCCGGTACACCGGAATGCGGCTGGCCCGCGCCAGGAAATCCAGATAGACACGGTAAAAGGCACGGTTCTGCGCCGGACCCGGAAATGCAGACCCGATATATGCCGTCAGCTTCCCCGTTGCGGTTTGCTGTTCCCCCACAGCGGCCTGCTCCTTGGCAGAGATTCTGCCGGTCAGCCATTCCAGCAGTTCAACCAGCACGGCTTCCTTGCTCTCGAAATAATAATGGACGACTCCCTTGCTGACCTCCGCATGATCGGCGATCGTCTGCAGGGTTACAGCATCGTAGCCCCGCTCGGACAATGCCCGAAACGCAGCGTGCAGGATCTGCTTGCGCTTCTCTTCAGACTTCTTGTAACGTACCATAGGACCTCCGCGAATAAAGAATAATGTGTATTATATCATAGTCAATAAAAAGTTGACCGGTCAGAATAAATATTATATAACAGATGTACAAATAGAGTTCGGTTAAGGAGAAAATAAGATATGACTAACCTTTTTCAAGCTTTGGTAATAGATAAGACTGACACTTTCTCTGTAGAGGTCAAGCCGCTGTCACTCGAAGACCTGCCGGCCGGTGAAGTCCTAATTAAGGTAGCCTATTCCAGTGTAAACTATAAAGATGGATTAGCGGGCATCCCGGATGGCAACATTGTGCGAAATTATCCGTTTGTCCCCGGCATAGATCTGTCTGGAACCGTGGTCTCTTCTGCCGACAGCCGTTTCCAGGAAGGCCAGTCCGTTATTGCCACCAGCTATGGCATCGGCGTATCGCACTTCGGCGGCTTCAGTGAATATGCACGTATTCCGGCGGATTGGGTTATTCCCTTGCCGGAGAGCTTAACTTTACGGGAAGCGATGATCTACGGAACGGCCGGATTCACAGCTGCAATGTCTATTGAAGCGCTGGAAGCTCACGGACTAACTCCGGATAACGGAAAAGTGCTCGTCACCGGTGCAACCGGAGGTGTCGGAGGTGCTGCTGTGGCCATTCTGGCGAAGCAAGGCTACCAGGTAACCGCCAGCACTGGCAGAACAGCTGAAGCCGGATATCTGCAAGCCTTGGGCGCAGCTGAAGTGATCTCCCGCGAAGATGTAGCCGGCAGCACAGTTAAGCCGCTCGACAAGCAGCTGTGGCAGGCTGCTGTAGATTCTGTAGGAGGCACACCGCTGGCGGCTGTGCTGAGCAAAATCGCATACGGCGGTGCAGTTGCCGCAAGCGGCTTAACTGCAGGAACCGCCATTCCAACAACGGTATTGCCGTTCATCCTGCGCGGAGTCAGCCTGCTTGGCATCGATTCCGTCTCCTGCCCTGCGGAGAAACGGGCGAAGCTGTGGCAGCGTATGGCTAACGACGACATGAAGCCTGCCGTACTGGAGGAACTGGTGGACCGCGAGATTACCCTGAAGGAGCTGCCTGCTGCACTTCAGGATATTCTGAAGTCGAATACCCGTGGCCGCGTGCTTGTCCGCCTGTCCTAATTTCCAAAATTCCCCGGCGCTGCTCCCTTGTTAATTTTTCAGTTTAATATATATAACAAAACGGCAGTGTATTCTGAATCCTCAGAATTCGTTGCCGTCTTCTTTCATTCCCTGTTCTGTTATTCGATTCCCGCTTCATTCACGGCATTTCCCGCATTCGGATTGAACTGGACATACGGATGCTGGCGGTAAGGCTGGGCATACGGCTGGGTATAGTAGCCATGGACCGGCATAGGCTGGTATCCAAAAGGCTGCGGAGCCGGCTGATAACTATACGGCGCCATATTCGCATTTGCCATCATCGGAGCCATGTTGGCATGAGCCATATGGGTTCCTTTCATATTCCCGGCAGCCGCTTGCGAGGGATCGCAACAATCTGCTGGCGGGCCAATGAAGGTCTGGGGCTTAACGGGAGCCAGCGCTTCCTTAACCAGTGCTTCATTCAAACAGTACGTATGAGCCAGGACATTGGCCGGTGTCTTGCTCAGAATATCCGAGCCCAGAATGACCTCCGGCGTCGGCGCATTGAATATAGCCAGCAGATGGGTACAATCCACCGTTGCCACTTCATAATGCCACCAGCCCTGCGGCACATTGGCTACCTGGCCCGGTGATATGGGGAAATGCAGCAGCTCATTTGTGAACGGGTTGATCAGAGATACCACCGCACAGCCGGATATACAATACACCAGCTCTGCAGCATTTTGATGATAATGCGGTTCTACCACATTGGATTTGCTGAGATAAATATCCAGCAGCGAGGTGTTCTCCAGTGTGTTCAAGTTTTTGATGCCGAGCACGTTGATATAATTGCAGTCATCCTTTTTAAACAACGTGTTGCCATTCATATCAAAGGTAAACTGTGTATTAGGTGACGTGTAATCCATATAAGAGGTCACGCGAATCATTCCTTTCATCGGGGCCGTTTTTTATCGTTCTGAGGTAGGATATGTATCCGCCAATGCCCAGGTGACGATTAATTTCAGCTGCAGAGAGGAACCTAAAAAGCACCCCCATGATGGAGATGCTCCTTTTCCTTATTCGCGGGCAATCACGGTCCGGTTCCGGCCGGTATGCTTCGCAGTATATAAAGCTTCATCCGCCTTCCCCAGCAGCTCTTCGCGCGTACGGCCATTCGTAGGATAATGGGCAATCCCTTGGGAAGAGGTCACTTGCATCGGCAAGGGGACCTTGCTTTTCTCGAGCGTCTGGCGGATTCGTTCGGCCACATTGTAGGCATCCTCGGGTCTGGTCCGCGGGAGCAGCAGTACAAATTCCTCTCCCCCGTAACGGGCACACACATCACCCGGGCGGATATTTGCGGTAAGAACTTCAGCGACCTGTCTCAGCACCTCATCCCCGGCCAGATGACCGTAAGTATCGTTAACGAATTTGAATTTGTCCACATCCAGAACAATGACGGAAAAAGGTACCCGGGCGGCAATCCATTGGCTCATGCTCAGGTCCAGGGATCTGCGGTTCGTAAGTCCTGTCAGCAGGTCCGTCATCGCTTCCTGGGTTAGCTGGTTCGTCTGCTTCTGGATGTCCGTCCAGGCAATGACCACCGCTTTGGTCAGCAGGTCCACCTCCCGGTTCCAGTGGGGCTTCAGATCAGGAAGCTCAACATTCTCTTTGCCGATTCGGTTCACCAGGTCAGCAAGCACTACAAACGGCTTCGCCAGCCGGTGAGCCAGCACAAATACGCACAGCAGCAGGATCACAAATGGAATCACGGTATACGATACAATTTTGCGCAGATGGGCCAGCAGCTGATCCTTGATGACTTTGACCGGTGATACCACAACAACACCCCAGCCGTTAGCCGGAACTGCCGAATACCCTGCGAGCATCAATACGCCCTTGGTATTGCGCCCCATCATTTCCCCGCTCTTCCCTTGCATCATCCGCTGCACAACCTCGTTGTCACTTACATCCTCGTTCATTCGTGTTTTGTCGGGATGGAAGAGCAGATGCCCTTCCGAGCTGACAATATAGTAATAGGAACCCGATTCATCGACGGTATTGTTCCCGAATATCATGTTCAGGATATTGTAATCCTGGAGATAGACTGTACCCCCGAGCTGACCCAGATATTGTTTGTCCTGGTTATACAGCGGTTCACTCATGAAAAAAAGAATTCTGCCGGTCGTGGACGAAGTATAGGACGGTGACAGGTACTCATTCTTCAACCGCAGCGCTTCCAGCACCGGAGGTGACATAATCTGCTTGCCTATCATTCCAAGGGCAGACGGTGAATTATTCAGCACCTTCCCTTCGGCATCTACCCGGATGATTGAATTAAAGTAATTGCTGCTGTTGCGCATTAAATCAAGATATTCATCTATAGCTTCCGGCCCTGCTGACTCCATGCCGGAGATTTTGTCGGCACCATAAATCAAGCTGCTGCGCATTGAAAGGATAAGCGAATCCACCGTTTTGCTCATTCTGTCTGCATTGGAGTAATTCAGACTAAGCGTGGTAGCCATCAGGGATTTCTTCTTGGATTGGTAAGAGCCAACAAACAGAATCGTTGTTGTGAGCAGAAACACCATGGTCACCAGGGCCATGAGCAGCAATGTTAGACTGAGTTTCCTTTTAGGTTTATGTTCTGCTCCTTTTGGTGTAGGCATTCCTCAACCTCCTTGTCTGCCTGAGCCCATATGGTTTAATTATATACGATTGGGAAATGGAGTACACAACCAGTTTGAGTTCCATTTTCTTCCCTGAAATTACATCTTTACGCTAGGATCCGGGCATCCTGTCTATTAGGTTCGATCACATTGCAGGAGGCCAGAGTCGATATGAATAATCAACGAATCAGAAAAGCGCTAACCGGGACGGTTGCCCTGCTCTTCCTTCTCGCATTACTGCCGTTCCACCCTTCACCCGCAGGAGCAGCGGCAAAAGGTACGCCGGGAGATCAGCAAAACTTAACCTTCGTGCTTGTCCACGGTGCATGGGTGGATGCCAGCTTCTGGGATGAAACGGCGGCAGAACTCCGCAAAATGGGCCATACCGTCTATACTCCGGAATATGCGGGTCACGGCGGGGACAAGAATACCATGGTCACGCACGAACAGGTAACGAAGTCCGTAGCGGATTTCATTAAGCAGAAGGATCTGCATGATATTATTTTACTCGGACACAGCTTTGGCGGTTCTGTTGTACAGAAGACCGCTGAGCTGGTTCCGGACCGGGTTAAACGGCTTGTGTTCTTTGATGCTTTTGTACCGCTGGACGGGCAGAGTGTGGCCGACCAGTTCCCCGCTCCGGTGCAGCTGCTGTTCGAGGGATTACTGAAAGCCTCCGGAAACAATACGATTATGCTCCCTTACCCCTTATTCCGTGATGTGTTTGTGAATACAGCTACTACTGAAGAAGCACAGGCTTTGTATAAAAAAGTCATTCCCGAGCCTGCCGGTCCGGCTTTTCAGAAGTTGGATCTGAAGAAGTTCTACAGTCTCGATCTTCCCAAAAGCTATCTGTTCCTGACCGAGGATATGGTCCTGCCGCAAGGTGCTGCGGGAGGCTTGCATCCGGGTCAATCCGGCCACCTGGGTATGTTCCGCTATATAGAGGGAACCGGGGATCATCTGACTACTGTGCATACCGAGCCTGCGGCCATTGCCGGCAAAATCATCCAGGCCAGCCGAGAGTAGATTTCATTAGAATACCGTATGATGCAGAGATAACGAACAACCGAAAAAGAGCAGATGGAAGGGGGATACCCCCTTCCGTCTGCTCTTTTTTTGATGAATATGAATATGTTTTACCAGCCGTTCCGCTGGATTAGTGAAGTAATCTGGGCCAGATGATGGCGGCTATGCCAGATATATCTTTGAATTGCGGCATCCAGCGTCAACGTGCCCAGACCGGCACTTACGAAGCTTCGATCATAATCACCCGGTTTCAGTGAAGTCAGCAGGGTTGCGAATCTCCGGTTAAGCAGCTCCACCAGCTGAAGAGAGGACTCCGCCGGTTCATCCGTATAATCGCTCTGCTCCGCCCAGAGATCCTGTCTGTAGCTGGGTACCTGCGGTGCTTCTTCTGTCAGCCCCCGTTTGAACCGCAGATAGGCATACATGCCGGTATCCGCCAGATGATGCACGACCTGACTCACTGTCCAGCCGCCCGGACGGTAAGGCGTGTCCAGCTGCTCCGCCGTTAGCGGCCCTACAGCCTCCCTAAGTTCAGCCGCCAGCTGCTTCATGATCCGTATGGATTCTTGCCGCGCTTCTTCCGTGCGGTTCTCCATAGCTGTAAATTTCCCGATCGGATACTTCAGTAACTCCAGGTCCTGCTCTGTCAGTTTGTGGTTCATTTCCCTCACGGCTCCTTCACTATTAATCAATGGATATCGGACTACTCTCTTTTGATATAAATTCATAGACTTCTTCCAGGGTTCCCACTGTATAATCCGGCTTCACCCCATGCTTCCAGCCGAGCTGCTCCCGGTTGATCCAGCAGGACTTGATTCCCGCTCTGGCTGCTCCCAGCACATCTGATGCCGAGTCTCCGATATGGAGAATCTGCTCCGGCTCCACACCATAATGGGCTATAACCTCAGTGAACATCCGGTTATGACTGTCATTCTTATAAGACTGGTACCTTTCGGAAGTGAATAAAGAAATAGGATAACTCAGGTAGAAGTCAGGAAGCATAAGCTCATCGGTATCACTGACAATGCAGACCTGATATTCCCCGCATATCCGCTGTAAGAAGGCTTCGGTGTCCGCATACATTGCAGACAGCCGGTGCTGGGCAAACAGGTTATCTACAGCCTGCAAGCAATCATAGTCCAAGCTATACTGCAGGAATACTTGCTGAAATCCTCTGCTGTATATTTCCTTGCTGCTGATGAAACTGCCCACCTCCCGGGCTTCGGTTGATACAGCGAAATAGTGGCTGAGCAGCTGGCTGCCCAGCTCACGGGACTTGTCTTCGCTGAAATCCTGCTTAAGGATCGGCTTCCAGACTTCTGCTCTCCTGCCCTGAATATTCACCAGAGTCTGGAACATATCCAGACTAATAACCTTGAATGGCTGCATGGCCCCGTCTCCTCATCTAATCAGGAATTGAATCTTGCCGTCACGAATACCGCCGGCGAATTCCAGTAAATGGTGACCTCATTCGTCGAGTAGCTGTCTTCATGATCAACGAAACACTGGGCCGCCGGTTTGCCTTGCAAGTGCTCCTGCACATATTCATCATGCAGCCCGCGGTCAGGTCCTCCTGATACCAGACCCGGAACGGGTTCTGCTATGTTGTCTCCCACGGATGGGCGGTGATGCGGATGCATGACCGCGTGTTCACCGAAGCCGGTCACGTAACTGATGCCCAGCACATTGCGGCCGAGCAGATAATGCAGATGATCCAGTGCACAAGCCGCATATTCAGTCTCCCCGCTGAAATGCTCCGCCGCCAGCAGCAGCATGGCATTATTCATGACCAGCATGTTGCTGCCCCAGATATAATCCTCTTCCCGCAGCGAGATTCTGTAACCATCCTCCCGGCTCTGCCGGAGGAGGCGCGCGGCTTCTGCCACCAGCCCTTCCTTCAGCTCCGCATACAGAGAAGCCACAGCTTGCTCTTCCCCGTTCAACAGGTAAGCCAGTGTGCCATAGCCGCCCATATCCGCCCAGCCGAGGCTGTATTTCGGGAATGGAAGCTTCGCCAATTCTCTGGCTGCGCTATGGTAATGCTCACCGCCTGTAGTCCGGAACAGCTCCGCCGCTGCCCAGAAGCGCTCGTCCCGATCTTCCTCATCACCGTATTCCCCGGTCGTAATGCCCGGCGGATTAGTGAAGCCCGGCTCCGCCGGATGTGCCTCCAGCCAGTTCCAGGCTGCCACCGCAGCTTCCAGGCACCGGGCGGCATACGCTTCATCGAACGGCTTATAAACCCGCGCCGCCATCGCCATCACACCGGCGAAGTCACCTGTAGCCGCAGCGGACACCGGGGAGAAATACAGCTCCGCCGTATCCTCTTCCGGCATTACATCAAGCCCCGGGAAGTTCTGTGTGGACAGCTTGTGGTACACAGCACCGCTGCCGCTCTCCTGCATTTTGAACAACCAGTCCAGCTCCACTTTACATTCCAGCAGTACATCCGGCATCACGCCGTCACTCTCCGGCAGTGTAAATGCACCAGCAAATGCCGCAGGATACAGCTCCCAGGCCAGCAGCAGATCGGCAACGGCCTTGGCTCCGGGCCCTGAATATTTCCCGTAATCCCCCGCATCATGCCAGCCTCCGCAGCTATCCAGCTTCAGCTCCGGCTGGCCAATTACGGTCCCTGCTGCCAGATGACAGGCTTCATGTCCCCAAGGACCGGCATATTCTCCGCTCAGCTCCACTCCGCAGCGGTAATAATAGAAGGCTTTCAATAAACCCTGCTGCAGCTCCTGATAAGGCTTGTCTGCAATCATAAACGCAGCCGAAGCCTGTCCATCCTCACCTTCAATCCGGTACTTGCCCGGAGCCGTTACGGCGGAGAATACACCGGTATGCACACGGCTCCCGCTTGGCTTATCCTCCACTCCTTCCCCTGCCTGTCCGGTAAATACAACGCTTCCAGTCTGCAGATCAACTACCCGGAAACGGGACACCTCTCCGGTAAATAGGGCAAGCTTCTCCCCTGCACTGGAATAACCGGCCTGGTTCACTGTAATGGTACGAAGACACTGTTCACTCACCTGTCATCTCTCCCTTGTTCATAGTTTCTGCCATAAACAATGCAACACCATTCTCATTATTGGATGCGGTAATCCGATGTGCGACGGCTTTGAGTTCCTCATGGGCATTCTCCACCGCGACACTTGTCCCCACTGCGGCAAACAGGCCCAGATCATTCAAATGGTCGCCGAAGACAACGATATCCTCTGTAGCCAGCCCCATATGCTGTGCCCATAGCTTCAGCCCCTGGCTTTTATTCGCATCCGGATGGCTGAATTCCAGGAAATAATGATCTTTTATGTATATATCCTTCATGAAATGAATATGTACCTCTGAACCGAACCGGTCAAGCACTTTCTGATGCAGCGGGGCCAATTCCTTCAGCCTTCCGATGTTAATGATTTCCCCGGAAATAACGGGGTCCAGCCAGTAACCGGCAATCACTTTGTGCGTCATGCTGTCATAGATAAGTGCCCCATTATAAAGAATAAGCGGATATTTCCAGGAAATATCCGCAGCTACGCTATCTGCACTGATGAACCCTCTCGCTGTAGCGAAGCTGATTATGATTCCCCGTTCCATCGCTTCTGTAATTACCTGCACTGTGTAAGCAGAGAGTTGTTGTTCCGAGTTCAGCAGGGTTCCATCCAGATCCGTAACATAGGCCTTTCCGTGCATGAGCCCTTCCACCCTTCACCTTCCGTACGGCTATTCCCCTAACAGCTTAATAAAGTTTGCCGGCAGGTTAAACTGCTGATTATTGATGATAATCTCCCGCAGTCCGGAGAAGGAATCCTCGTCCTCCTGAGCATCCTTGATTTCCTGAATCTCACGGTGCAGCCGTTCCATCTGCAGATCGAGTGCATTCGCTTTGTCTGCCGCATTCTTGAGTTCACGGGTCAGGTGCTCGGGAACCGCCTGGCTGTATTTATAGAAAATTTTATGCTCCAGACTGGCCCAGAAGTCCATGGCAATCGTACGGATCTGCACCTCTACACAGACATGCTCCTGGCAGTCAGACATAAATACCGGAACCTCTATGAGCAGATGCAGACTCTGGTAACCGTTCGGCTTCGGGTTCTTGATATAATCCTTGACCGCCAGCACCTTGAGATCGTCCTGCTTCTGCAGCATGGCACTGACCTGATAAATATCCGAAATGAACGAGCAGGTGATTCGCAGCCCGGCAATATCCTTGATGCTGGATCTGATCTGTGCGAGTGACAGCTCGCTGTTCTTACGCAGCATTTTATTCATAATGCTCTCCGGGGATTTAATCCGCGACTTAGTATGCTCGATCGGACTGTAGTCGTGGAGCAGCTGAAATTCCTCTTTGAGAATCTCAATCTTGGTCTCCATTTCGGCGAGGGCGAATTTGTAAATCATCATAAACCGGGTAAGCTCATATTTAATCTGCTTGAATTTCTCTAATTGATTGTCGGCATTCATTGTAATTTCTCCTTTATGCTGCTGCACAGAATTGCTATAGTAATCTCTCATTAATCATAGCCAATCTATTCCCGGAATACAAACCGGCAAGCTTATACCTTCTTCTAGTTGCGCAAAAAACGGATACACCATCCCGGGGGACGGTATATCCGTTCATAAGAACCGGGCGCTCTCCAGAGAGGCCGCTTATCCGGCGTATCAATTAAAGACTTCAACTACAGACAGGCTGCGCTCACGGGACAAATCTCTGAAGCCCTCGTCTACCTTTACCAGCGGCTTGAACAGATCCAGCGGGTTATTCATTACAATCATGCCCATTTCGCCGTTGCTGAGCTGAACATTCTTACCTACAAAGCTTGGCAGCAAATGTCCGGTAAGTGCCTGTACAACCGTTCCGTTCAACTGGCCGAAGCCCATCTCATGTACCTTGCGCAATACTGTAACCAGTCCTTGCTTCGGACGGTTCAAGGTTGAAGTGGTCAAGGACATATATATGTTGGCTACGGTAACAATTTGGGTGTACGGGTGAATATTATTTTTGAGCAGCTGCTTCGGATATCCAGAGCCATCCTCGTATTCATGGTGCTGCAGCGCCACGAGTGCTGTAACCTCATCCAGCTTGGAGCCGCGGATCAGATCATAACCATAGGAGGTGTGGCGTGCCAGTTCTTCTATTTCAGAACCGGTTAGAATACCCGGTTTGTTCAGAATCGACAGGGGAACCTGGCTTTTGCCGATATCATGAAGGTAGCCGGCACGGCTGATCAGATAACGCTCCTCCTTGGAGTAGCCCATCCATGATGCAATATAATATGATAGTAAGCCAACCTGTAAAGAATGATGATATGTATCAATGTCATCCCGGTCCAGCAGAAGCAGCAGGGAGACTACGTCCTTTTGCCCATCCAATGTTTCCAGAAGCGGTTTCAATGTATCATCGACCATGGACTGCGAGAAGCTCCCCTGGGTCAACGCTTCCAGAAAAATAGATTCATAATTCAGGATAGCGTGATCGAAATCATCATGCAATCCGTGACTATGCTCTTCTTCACTGCCCGTTTGCTGCATACTGCGCGGCTCAATATCCACATAATGAATTTTGTGCCGGATGAGGATACTAATCTCCTCCCGTTCAACATGCGTCCCCTTGGGGAGAACATGCAGACCTACACCGTTGAAAGTGTCTGTCATAAGACAATCGCCGTGTTTGAGATCCGTGACATGTACTTTCAAGTTTCAGCACCCCTTTAGTTTATAGGAATATTCCGTTATGCTCCACTTGATCATAGTCAATAGATCCCAAAGTAACAATCCGGTGAAAGTCACAATCTGCCCTTAATCTAGTTCAAATGAATCCCTGTCTTTAGCCGCCTTTCCATTAAATATTCACATCCACTTCACAAATCTCTTATATTTCAGCTTGATTCCGTTGGCTTCCGTCCAGTTCATCAGTCTTTTCATGTCCTGCTCCCGGTCTTCAATGAACCTGAAGCACAGATTAACCGGGACAATCCTTTTACCTTCGGGCAATATTCCTACTAACGGACCATCTATGTATATTGCCTTAATCTCCTTGCCGGAGTAACTCCGGTTGCGAACTACAAGTGCATCTGTCCCCCACTTCAGCCTGCCGGCCTTCCGCAAAGCGTTGAATAGAATGAACAGAAAAGCCAGGAGGCTGGCACTCAACCAGAACACCCGGAGATAATAGATATACGGATACCTATCTGCGTTGGTTATGGGAGTCAGAGCCAAGAGCAGCCCCGGGAGAAGGATACCTATCAATGTCCGAAGGGACATGGGGGCCTTGATTCTGCTGTCGGCGGAGTTTTCAGGCATTGTGTTCCCCTTTCATTGAACAAATTTATAGTATAATCTCGTTATGCTTACAAAACGATGCTTATGCTTCCGAAGTCAGTTTTGACGAAGTGACCACAGGGAGCTTATGCTTACAAAACTTTTAGGAGGATCAATTATGTACGAGCATCTGGTAGCGTTCCAATTCAATGAGCATTTCGAACCGGGCAGTGAAGAAGGCCTGATTGCAGCCTTGCTGGGGCTGAAGGATCAAATTCCGGGAATTGTGGAGATTACGGCAGGAGTGAACATGACGGAGGAAACGGAGAATATCCACGGCTATACGCTGGGGCTTCGCGTGACCTTTACAGATCAGGAAGCCCTGCGTCAATACGGGCCGCATCCGGCGCACCGTGCTTTTGTGGCAAGGCTGGAGGGGATTGTGGAGAATGTCGTCGTGGTAGATTACCCGGTTCGCCCGTAGCTTTTATCAGAAAAGATTATTCACATCAAACAGCACTTTACCAATCAGTTTGTCTTTGTCTACAAACGGAGTACTCCATAAATGAGCGTCATAGCTGACATTCCGGTTATCACCAAGGAAGAAATAGTGGTCTGCGGGAACGGTGACCGGTCCGAAGGTGTAGGTCATCGCTTCCTGGAGATACGGCTCGTCAACCGCCTCATTATTACGGTACAGGGTACCGTCCTTAATCTCAATCTCATCTCCCGGCAGCCCAATCAGCCGTTTCACATATCTTTTATGCTCATCTCCGGCTACCGGGGGATAGAACACAACAATGTCGCCATGCTTCAGCGAGGAGTTCCAGAGCATTTTGTCCACAACCAGGCGGTCGTTAATCTCAATGGTCGGAATCATGGAGCCGGTCGGTACTCTCATTGCTTCAGCCACGTAAGTCCGGATAAATAAAGATAAAATAATACCGATTGCAATACTGGGCACCCATTGTCTCAAGAACTTCTTCATAATATTGCCACCTCGAATTAGTATAGTTAGGCTTCAAAACGTCCGATAATCCGTGACATTTCCAGCTCTGCATCCACAGCAGAATGTTTAGGCAGATGAATCACAAGCAAGCCGCCGAAAATCTGCTCCCATCTTCCCTCGTGCTCCGTAACCCGTTCTGTGAAACTGCGGATCTCCTGCGAAGCAGCCGCTTCTTTGCTAAGCAGCCAGGCATACCTGACGAACCCGGATTTCTGCACCGTTTCTACATAATAGGCAATGCCCTCTTGTTCTCTCACCCGGATGATGTCACCAAGAGCAATCCCCGGGTTAAAAATCGGCGTTTCTTCAATCCGGTATTTGTCCCTGGCAACCGGAGTCACATCCAGAACCTCAATCTCACGGCCACGCTCATCAAAGCAAATATGTAATCCTACTGTTCCCGGCAATGCATACACCCCAGTTCTGCTTCTGCAAAGATAAGAAATACAGCTAACAATACTCCTCTAAAAGCGTTATCCACCATTGCTTGTTCACCAGATACTTATAACCGGGCGGCAGCAGAAGATAACCATGGACCGGCTTCACGGGTTCCGTAATACCATAGACCAGATCAATCCGGAGTGTGAAGGTGCTGATGTTTCTGCCTGTCTGCACCTCAAACTCGTTAATATAATTGTAGATGTCCGGCGCAGCCTCCCAGAAGCGCATAGCGGTCTGCCCCCCCACCTCCATCTCCCACCATTCTATAAAAGCCGGCCACAGTCCGGCACAGGTCTGCCGAAGTGCCAAATCGGCCACAGTCTCAAACCCCGGAGGCTGATGCAGCAGCGGATGTTTCCCCGCCAGGATGCAATCCGTTTTAGAACGCACCAGCTCCAGCCACCACTGTTCATAAGCCAACTTCAGCGAATCGGAGTCCGGAAGACCCGGGTCAGAGCCGGAAGCAGGCCACACATGCTGCCCTCCAGGTCCGCGCAATGCCCCGACGGAACAGCCTACATACGATGCGAAGTTCAACCCGTAATCTCCGCCAATGCTGATATGCCATTGATTAGCTCCATTCAGCTCATGCATGACCATTCTCCTCTGTTCAAGTTCAACATCTGATCTTCCGGACAATTCCCGGCATAAGCGCCATAGCTAAACTGTAAGGGAAATTCCGGCAGAACGCAATCCTCATCCTTGGTCTGCATCTCCCAGCCATTTCAGGCTGCCATTCATTTCATCGCGCGCAGTGATCTTGCAATTATGCCCTCCAGCGCCTTCCAGGGAAGCAGCATTTTGCCCAGCATGAGAACCCGCGAGCCTTTGCCGACAGGATAGCGCAGTTTGGGTGCGCGCTTCTCTGTGATCCGCCCGATCAGCTCAGCAACCTCCTGCGGATCCGGCGCTGTCTCAGCGGTCCGCCGGGAGTAGCGCAGCACCTCCTCCAGCCTGGCCTGGTAAGGAGAGCCTTCGCTGCTATGGATTCCGGCAATGCCTTTCCCCCAGATAGGCGTGCGGAATGAGCCGGGTTCAACCAGTACTACGCGGACGCCAAAAGAAAGCATCTCCTGCCGCAGGCTCTCGCTGAAGCCTTCCACTGCAAACTTGGAGGCGGCATACGGGGCATATCCGGGAAAACCGGTCAGCCCGCTGACACTGCTCACGTTGATAATCAGTCCCGTGCGCTGCATGCGCATGATGGGAAGTACCGCCTTGGTTACTGCTATCAGGCCGAAGAAGTTCGTCTCCATCTGCCGCCGCCACGCCTCCATGCTTACTTCCTCCACATAGCCGCCTACAGCAAATCCGGCATTGTTCACCAGCACATCCATTCTTCCGAACAGCTCAGTAACCGCGTGGATTGCTGAAGCAACGGAAGATTCATCCGTCACATCCAGCGTCATCAGATGAATACGCTCCAGAACACCTGCCTGTTCAGCCTGCTGAACAAGCTCATCTTTGCGGCTGAGATCCCGCATGGTGGCGATTACCTTATAGCCTCTGCGCGCTAGTGTAAGTGCAGTCAGCAGCCCGAAACCGCTGGAAGTTCCGGTAATGAGTGCGATTGGATCATGACCATGGGGCAGATTGGAAATAGGTTCCATAAGCAACTCCTTTAGTTAGGTGATTATTAGCGGCCTAGCTGCAATGCCAGATAGTTGTTCTTAATATAGTTATAGCCCGAGTATACAGTCATGCCCAAAGCGCCATACATCAGTGTCTGGCCGACCGGAAACGAAGTGAACAGGCTGAACGGAGCATCATTCAACAGGATTGCCGAGATGGCCGCAACCTGCAGCACCATTTTCCACTTGCCATATCTGTCAGCTGATAGAGCCAGTCTTTGCGCTGAAGCAGCGATCCGGATGCCCATCATTACAATTTCCCTGGCCAAGATTACAAAAGCAATCCAAGAAGCGATCAAATGCAGGCTTACCATCAGGATTAACGCAGCGGCAATGAGCAGTTTGTCTGCCAGAGGATCAAGCAATTTCCCGAAATTTGTGATCTGATTATATTTTCTCGCGATATATCCATCCAGCTTGTCTGTGGCAGAAGCCACAATAAAGACCAATGCCGCATAGAAAACCCCATGTATTTCAAGATGCTGCAGGATCACCGATTTGCTGATTAACGCTTCAGGATAAATGGGAAAAAGTGCAATGAACACGGGAATCAGTAATATCCGGAATAAGGTGATACGGTTAGCCAGATTCATCTTTTGCCTCCTAATCATTCATTGTTACAGACTACAGCTTCAGCTTCTGAATCAGCGGCATGCCGATCCGCCGGAGCAGCAGCTCCAGAAATGACCAGCCGCAGCGGTTCAGCCAGACAGTGCCCCGGTCGTATACAGCAGAAAATTCTATGGCGGCCACCGCTCCCCGGTTGCGCTTGAACTGGCCTACACCGGAGCTCTCATGCAGCAGTAGACCGCGGCTTCCGGCAAGCCCGATCAGAACGGCTGACAGCATACGGTAGAGTCCGACAGACTGGGGCAGAGCCGTGTCATAGCCGAAGAGCGGCGCAGTCATTGCGCCATCCCGCTCATAGAAGCCAAGTACCGCATCCAGCCTTCCTTCCTGTCCATGCCGCAGCCCGTAGATCTGCAGCGTCCCCCGCTCCAGTGCCAAGGCAATGAAGGCTTCTGTAAACTGCGGGTTATACGCCGAATACTTGTCAATGTACAGCAGCCTGTACAGCTCCACAATCCGGGGAATATCCTCTGGTGTAATTTCAGCCGGGGATACTTCGGTGTACCCGTGTTTGGCCAGCAGACTCCGGTCGCGTTTAACGAGCCATCTGGCTTTGGAGCCGGCGCTGTTCTGCTGCAGCAGGTAAATCTGCCGGCTTGGCACCAGCTTGCAGCCGTACCCGCGCAGACTGCCGAGGAGGTCTCCTGAAGTCTCCATACTGAGCGAGCGGTACATAATCGTATAGCCGGGATAGGTTTGACGGAGATACTCCAGCAATTCCGTCAGCTGCCTGGCGCTGAGCGCAGGATAGAGATTGGTGGACAGCAACCAGTTATTAACCTGAATCACCCGGTTGAACCGGCCTTGTCTCAGCAGCCAGCCCATTCCCCCCAGCATGATGGATAATGCGCCTTCAAGCATCCGGTTGTTCAGCAGAGCAAGCTCCTCACGCGCATAACTGACGTAATGCGTATAGGGGGAACACACATATGAATTATCATAATTGCCATCGTTGAACGTAACCGGAACCGGGATCCCATCCACTGTCAGCACCTTAACGATGGTATGGACGTTGGAGATATAATATTCCGTATCCCGTTCCAGCAGCGGAGTAATATACTCGCGGGCATACCGCCCATATTCTGTATCCGGCCACTCCAGCTGATCCACCGAATGGCGGTCATATTGAATTACTCTGCTGTTCACAGCTTCCAGCCCCTCTCCACCCGGCGCAGCTTCTGCCTGCCGGGGGTGAAGCTGTACGCTGTGAATTTCAGCTGCGGTGGAATACAGGACAGCCGCGTGAACAGACGTGACAGCTCGCCGGCAATCAGCGGCTCCATATCTTCCGCGCTGCCCGGCCGTGTGCGGTACGAGATCTCCAGCTCAAGCAGGCTATGCTGGATAACCCGGTAATGCTCAATATCTGCAGAGGCTGCCAGCACTGCCCGGGTGATGAAATCCGGAAACACCGTGACCATTTGGCCGTCTGAAACATGCGGCAGATACAGGATATCGTCACAGCGGCCTTCAATCCGCTCGATCGCTGTAAACAGTGAACCGCAGGGACAAGGCTCAGCCGCTTCGGTCAGAATATCATTCAGCCTGTAGCGGACTATAGGCTGGACGAATCTGGAGAAATCGGTCACGACCGGTACGAACCGCCTGGATTCCTTGTCCAATACTTCTTTTTCAATATGTACGATATCCTCATTGAGATGGATTGTCCCATAACTGCAGGTGGAGCCAAGGAAGCCCTCAGTGCACTGATACGCCTGATGCACCTTCTGTCCGAAAGTACGCTCAATATGCTGCCGGTCCAGCGGGTCCAGCACTTCCGCGACAGCGATGATTCTGCGCGGCTGCAGATTCAGACCGCCTGACTGCTGTGCTTCGGCCAGCAGTCTCAGCATGGAAGGCGGTGCGATCCAGATATCCGGCCGGTATTGCTCCATCCGGGCGAGGAGCTGCGGAAGCGGCTCCAGCAGATCGAAGTACTGGAACTGCAGCCGGCCCTGCTCCACGGATTCGTACAAATTGCTGTTCGCCCGCAGGAAAAAGGCAATCCGCGCACGTCTCCACAGTCCTCCAGGCAAAAGCTTAGCCAGCACGGTGCCGGTCCAGGCTGCCTGTTCATCTTCCCCAACGAGGAAGATCCCCCGGCTGCCCGAGGTTCCTGAGGACAAACCAACAGTGACGCCTTGAAGGGTAGGCTTGAAATCCCTGCTGTTCTCCGCTTCATAGGCTTCAGCAAACGCCTGTTCCTTCGTGATACCCGCAGTATTCAGGTCATCGAAATTCCCCATCATCAGTGACTTCTCTATCACAGGAAACTTCCGCCATTCAGCCGCCGGAATGCTTCCCCACAGCTCCCTGTAGAACCGGGAGCTCTCCCTTACCTTGTCCACATGGCGCTGGATGCGCAGCTCCTGCCACTGCTCCAGCTCTGCTCGGTTCTTCCAGCGCCGGCCCCATTTGGTAAGAATATAATGTGTAATGACTAGCCTCATCCGCTTCATTTCACACTTCCCGTTCCCCAGAGCGCAAGCGCCTCGCGGCAATGGCTCGGTACGATCCGGATGTCCGGAAACCGCTCATGGATCTGGCGCAGCCGTTCAAAATTCTGTTTGTACTCCGCGCGGCTGGACATAATCAGACCGGCTGCCGGATGCGGCTTGCGGTTCTCCCTGAACGCCCGGCTGGACCAGACCGTATCCGCGCAGAGCAGATAATCATGTTCCCCGGTGGAGACGAACAAGCCAATCATGCCGGCGGCATGGCCGGACATCTCCACCGCCAGCAGACTTCCGTCTCCAAGCAGATCATACGCCTCCGTGAACGGAAGTCCATCCGGCAGCTTGCGCATAGCCGAATACTCATCTACGGGCAACGAACGGACGTTGAAGTCCTCCGGCAGCAGTCCCGGCAGAAATCCTGCCTTCGTCGCCCGGACCGGACCCAGTCTGCTTACGGCATCGTAGGATTTACGCAAATAGATAAACTTCGCCTGCGGGAAATCCCGCACCCCGCCGATATGATCGGCATGGAAATGCGACAGCACAACATAACGCACATCCTCCGGAGCAATCCCGCCTTCCTGGAGCCGCCGGGCAGCGCTCTCTTCATCTGTGTACACTACTGGCGTGATCCGGCGGTAGAGCGAAGCCGGCATACGTGCTGTTTCCTGAAAGAACCGGGAACTATAGCCCGTATCGAACAGGATCGGCCCATGCTGCGGATGCCGGATCAAGGCATAGCCTGCCGGAAAACGGGCGGGCTTAAGCGAACCTCCCCGCAGCGTCAGCAGTTCGGGATGCAGGCAATATCCCGCAGACAATATAGATAATCCAACCGGTATCTCTGTAATCATTGCTGTTCCCTCCACCATTCTGCGAAGTTACGAAGACCTTCGTCTAAGGTCACGCGCGGGTGATAGCCAAGCTGCTCCCGGGCCTCCGAAATATCCAGCGTCTGGGAGATTCCCAGCGCGGCTGCCGAATAACGGGTGAGCAGCGGTTCTCCCAGGAATGGCAGCAGCCTGTGGACGCCTTCCATCATCCCTGCTGCGGCATAAGCGGCAGCATACGGCAGCCGCCTGGTATGTAGAGGAATATCAAGCAGGGAGAACAATCTGGCCACCAGGTCCCTGAACATGACCGGCTCACCGTTGGTAATGTTATAGGCCCGCCCAGAGGCAGAGTGCGGGGCTTCACAGCAGAGCAGCATGGCATCGATTACGTTCTCCACACAGGTAAGATCAATTTTTGCCGTTCCGTCGTTCATCAGCGGAACACCCTTGGTCTCATTAGCCGCAAGCAGCCGCGGGAAGAGGGCATTGTCCATAGGACCGAAGATGGCTCTCGGCCGGAGCATAAATGCTGTAAGCCCGCCCTTCGCTGCCTGCTCCACTACCCGCTCGGCCATAAGCTTCGTCGCGGCATAAGCATTGGCCGGCTTCCCGGGCAGCGGGTCACTCTCCCGGATTCCGAAGCGGTGACGCTGGCTGGAATACACGCTTGGTGTAGAGATATGAATCAGCCGCCCTACACCCTGCCGCTTGCATCCCTCGGCAATGTGGCCTGTCGCTTCCACATTGCATGCATAGAAGTCCCGGTATTTCCCCCAAGGCGAAGACAACGCCGCACAGTGGAATACGAAATCCATCCCCCGACAGGCGCGGTCTGCCGTTTCAGCATCCCGCAGGTCCCCGCGAAGGAATACCGCTCCTTCCTTCTCAAGCCGCCTCCCAAGCTCCGGATTCCGTCCCTGCCCGTAGACCTCCCAGCCCAGCTTAACCAGTCTGCGAACGGTATGCTGCCCCAGAAAGCCGGTCGCCCCTGTCACCAGTGCTTTTGTCATCCTTCACCATTCCATTCTATATCTTCTGTCAGCGCTTCTGTAATTGAAATCCGGTGCCGCCAGGCAGTCTTCTGTGCGGCAAAGACCACACGGAACTGCTCGCGGAAAGGACGCTGATCACCCTTCCGGCAGATTACATCTTCTGCCCCGCGCAATGCCCGCCGCCAATTGCTCCAGCCTCCGCGCCCCGGCTTCAGTCCGCAGCCGAGCATGGGCAGAGTCAGCGTAGCTCTTCGGCCTGAGCGTGGAATCAATACCTCTCCGGTCTGCACAAGCATACCGGGGTTCAGCAGAGCCTCCGTTAGCCCATCCTCCGGGGTGAACAAATGAATCCCGCTGGTCGCACGCGGATTACATTCAATCGGATACAGGATTCCATCCTCCGCCTCAATAAAATCAAACCCGATCTGGCCGCTGAAGCCGATAGCTCCGGCAAACCGCTGCACCCACTCCTGTGCTGCGGGATGGTCAAGGTGCTCGAAATATACACTCGCACCGCTCCGGCCCGTCCGGTACCTGCTGTCATACGCTGCATGCGCCACTACCGAGCCTTCATGGACAATACTGTAAGTGCAGACCGCCTTGCCCTTGATATACTGCTGTGCCACCCAGGGTGCAGCAGCGGAAATACCGGAAGGAGGAGGGATTTGTCGCTGCTTCTGGCTCCGGGACCCTGCAGCATCACCGCTACCAGGCAGGATCACTTTAGAGGCAAACCGGGAAAAGGCCGGTTTATAGACCTGCTGTTTGCCGTCCGCCGCAGCAATCTCTTGGGTCCGGTGCCACTCGGCAGCGCTGCTGATTAGGGTAGTCTCCGGGACGGCAAATCCAAGAGAGCGGCCCCAGGCAATGAACTCCCCCTTGTGATGCAGCCGCGCCAGGATCTCACGGCAGGGAGCAAGCACCTGGCAGCCGGTTAGATGCTCAAGTCCAGCAGCAATATAGAATATCTCTTCGCAGGTGGGAATCAGACAGTTAATATTCAGTTCCTCCGTTAATCCGGCGAGCCGCTGAATATAAGCCTGTGGCTGATGCCGGGGAGAAGGCACAAGGAAGCTGGCCTCGACAGCGGAGGACACCCGGCACAGATGATATTCAGCGCTTTCCGCAACGAAGACCCGGTGGCCTGCTGCCTTGAACAGCCTTGCCAGCTCCAGCGCTACCGGGGCGCGTCCGCCGGTAATCAGAATATTCTGATCAATAGTCAATAATCATGCCTCCCAAAGACAACCCTGCCGCTGTACCAATCAGCATAATCCGGTCTCCGCGTGTAATCCGGCCCTGCCCTATCGCTTCATGCAGTCCCATCGGTATGGAAGCCGCAATGGTATTGCCATGCCCTGCTGTATTGTCGAGGAACCGTTCCTCGGCAATTCCCAGCTTCTTGCGCAGCAGCCGCATAGCCATGGCACTGCCCTGATGAGGAATGACCAGACGGAAGTCACTCATCTGATTATCCGTAGCTGTCAGCATTTCACTGATGAAGTCCGGAAGCAGCTTCGAAGCCTTGCGGAAGATGGCCTGCCCGTCCATATGGAATAAATAAGGCACTGCATTCTCCGCAGTGAATTTCTGGGCATGAAGCCTTGTGCCGCCCCCGGCGATTTCCGAATAACGCGCGCCGCTGCTGTAGGTTTTGAGTGAAGCATGAAGAATTCCCGAGACATCACCTGCTTCCGCCGGACCAATAACAACTGCCGCCGCCCCGTCACCAAACAGTGCCGAGCTCTCCTTATCCTCCCAATTGAGCCCTGCCGATGCGATTTCTGTAGCAACCAGCAGTACATTCTTGTATCTTCCCGCTTCAACCATATATGACATAACATCAAGACCCACCAGAAAACTCAGGCAGGTCGCATCGATATCAAAAGCCGGAACGCCGGAATCTGCCTGTCCCATCGCTTGCTGAATGAATACTGCCGTACTCGGAAGCGGCTGCTCCTTGGTCCCGCTTGTACAGACCAGACAATCAATATCCTCAAAGCTTAAGCCTGCATCGGCCAATGCCGCTTCCGCAGCTTTTGCACCCATCATAGAAGCAGTTTCACCTTCACCGGCATAATGGCGGATGCCAACTCCGGTTATTTTATTGACCCAGCCCGGAGGCGTGCCAAGTACAACATCAAGCTCCGCGTCACTAATCTCGCGTTCCGGCAGATATTTGCCTGTACCTTTTATTTTCACATGTCTAAGTTGCATCCTGCATCCCCTATTCCTATGAGTACCTAGATGTCGAACTTTATATATTATTGTAAACTATAGATATATTCTACTAGATTTCCTGGCCAAGTCATATAAAAAGAAGCATATCACAAATAAGAACTAATGTTCTTTGTTTTCCTTGACTATCCATTCCTTCAGGGTTATAGTAAATGAACAATAACACACGCTAAGCGGGAGAAGCACCTCGCAGGATCGGCAGTTCATGCCTTTCTTGGAGGTGCTTCTTTGTGTCCTATGGTGTTGTATTGGCAAATCAATGATGACAGGAGCGGAATGGAATGTTGAAATTCACCCGTTTTACCAGCGAGTTTGTAAAGAGAATCACGGTTATGCTGATCCTGCTGACACTTTGGCCTGGTGTTGCCCCGCAGGTCTCTGCAGCTTCAGACTGGGATTCAGCACTTGATGAGATTCACAATCTTTATACGGATTATACGGAACTGCAGGTAGGGTTAAAGTCGGAAATTCAGCGGAACCAGGAGCTGCGCAAGCAGAATAATACGGCGCTCACGGCGATTAATACCAAGCTGCAATCCACAGACGCCGCCCAGCTTGCCAAGCTGCGTGCTGCAGCCGAAGCCATGCAGAAGAAACATGCCCCCGTGCTGGAGCAATACACATCACTCGGTAAACAGGCGGCAGCTGAGCGCAAAGCCAATAACCTGAAGAGTGCCACGCTCCTTGAGATCAAGCGCAATAAGCTTAAGGCGGCCGCAGTTGCAGCACGGGCTGAGGTAAAGGTCACAACCTCTGCACTTGCAGAAGCCAAGGCGCTTACTGCTGCAAGAAATAAGCCTGCTAAGGATGCCCTTGCACCCATTGCAAACCTCAAGAAACAGATCACCGCGCAGAACAAGTTGTTCTCAGCAATGCAAGCCGAGAGAAGCGAAGCAGACAAACGCTACAAAGCCGCCGTCAAGGCGGGGGATGCCACCAAGGCCGCGGCTGCGATGAAGCTGTCTTACAGCAAAATGGGTGAGATACGTACAATGGCCGGACGTATGTACAGCTGGGAACAGCAGATCAGCACAGCCATCCGTTCCGCAGAATTGAAGCTGCCGAAATAACTTGTCCCGCAGGATCAGAGCAGCTTCACCAGCCAGCAAATGATGTAGGCTCCCGGAACAAGCAGTGCTTGACCCAGCAGTGATCCCAGAAAGCGTGACCCCATCAGCAGAACATAGATTTTGCCCAGCTGATCACGGTATTCCACATTTTCTGTCGCCTTATGGGTAATGATCCCGAGCTGCGGGTCGATGAACACCGTCAGCAGGATCGTCGCTAACCCGTTAATCAGACCCGAAGCCTGGGAGGCAGTTGTGCTTAAATCAGGCATTAGCTTGGCTGCATACATGGAGGATAACACCCCAACCGTATAGAAGGCTGTAACGAATATATTCATCACGATGAACCGTTTCGGAATACCCAGGTAGCGGAAGCTTCGCAGCCTCACCTTTGGCCTGCGGATATATTTCCGCGTATTCTTGAGCTGACCGACGGTTACGCTGGTCAGGAGCTTCGGAATGGAGCCTTCAATCTCAAGCTTGGAGATGATTCTTCCGAACAGCCCTACGAAGGTAGGAAACAAGGCGATGGCTATTAAGGTGCCCAGTGAAGAAGCCAGCATAATAATCCGCAGATAGTTGAGCAGCGGAAAGCTGTCGTCTATTTTGCCATAGTCTACGAATTTGGCCGTTAAGGGAGCCTGTACCATATTAGCCGTTCTGGAGACCAGCACGATGATACCGGTCAGGGATAAGGCGATGGCAATCTTGTTCAGCTTCACTCCGGCAAAACGCACCGAATACGATAACGTCTCTGCTGTGTGAATGATCAAGGTAAGCAGGCATACCACGATTAAACTGTTCGTCATTTGCAGTTACTCATCTCCAAATCAGGCAGCGTTCGGCTGATTACCAGCAGTCTCATTCCAAATTATTACAAACCGGCATCGCCTCACTTAATATATATTCTTCCTCCTGTATAATCCAGAATCAATTTTGTAAGATTTGGTCAATTACATAGCAGAACAGAATCCCGGCCGTATACCGGACCAGATCAATCCAGAGGAAACCCTGGCCCAGAATCAGTCCGCCTGCTGTTGTCGAGCGTACATGTATAATCCATTCCGCCTGATAGAGCTGGCTGAACTCAATCCCGAAGCTGAAGCACAGGCTGATTATAAGCGACACTCTTAGCGGATACCGGGTCAACAGCACGCGGAAGGCAAGGTAGATCATCCCTGCCCAGATCGCATCCCCAAAGTGTCCGCTGACAAAGCGCGGCAGCTGGTCACCATATGCTCTGGTCCCAAGGCCCAGCATAACAGCGAGCTGTACTGCGCCGCAGTAGATCAGTTTGGATCTTATTACCGGATTATGCAATGGAATTACTCCTTCGTATTGAAACTGCTGAATCCTATGGGAACAATATCTTCATTTTGCTTAAATGGCAGTGCTCTACTCAAAAATAACTTTCCGTGTATCAGCGGCATCGCTCAGAAACAGCTTCGGGGGATACGGGATGGCTAACTCAGGCAGTTCATCTTCCTTGAAGAACTCCAGTTCTTCCGCCTCCCCATCCACACTTCTCAGATGTCCTTTGACGATGACGCATTCAAACACAATCACCGTGTACTCCACCTGATCACCATTTATATATTCATATCTGTATTTCCCGCCGCCAAATACGCCGAGGATCTGTTCAGGTGTAACCATCAGGCCGGTCTCTTCGAACACCTCTCTGCGGAGCGCTCTGGATGGTGTTTCTCCAGGTTCGACCGCCCCTGCGGGCAGCCCCCACAGCGTTTCATCTTTCTTGCGGATCAGCAGAATTCTGCCTTGTTCATCCCGCACTACCGCCGCTACTGACGGGATCATTAATAACCCGTTGCCGGTCTTGCCGCGCAGCTCCCGGTAATATTCAGACATTGGCATGAAGATTCCTCCTAAGATTGATTTAGCATTTTATTATAACCCTTCATTCCGGCCTAAAGCTCATCCTTGCGAAAAGAAACCGGATTAACCTTGAAGTCTTCCGGCTGATTCTCACAATCAGACAATTCTACCTTGTAGAATTCTTCGACCTCCGTAAGCTGGATCGCCTTGCAGACATATTCGATTTTCCCGTTGTATCCGGCCCAGTCCCGGGTGCTGTCCACCGTCCAGTGCAGCTCTCTGCCGTCATCATATAAATCATGAATAAACGGTCCGCTATCGACACCCCACCGGAGCATGGTAAGATTATCTCCCTTGCCTTCCTTAAATCTATGTATCATTTCTCTAATTCTGTCCAAATCCAGCTGATCAAAATGCGTAATCAAGTTACGCTGATCCCTGGCCAGGGGGATTGGCTTATTGATTTCCCGTATCCATAACCCTGAGAGTAAAACTATGATCAGCGCTTCCAGAATGATAATAGCCGGATAGTATTTCTTGAATTTCTTCATATTCCCTCCTGCTCCTGGGGTATATTGGGTAACCCGTATACCTCTATATTTGACACGGTTGTAAGATATTCCTTGTCTGAGCGCCATGCGAACAGATCCATAACGCAGTCCACTTCCTATATTTTGGATAAAAACATATCTTAAGTCATAAGTTTATCGTATGATTGCTTTAACAGCTAAATAATTCAAATCAATATGATACGAGGAAAAGGGTGATTGAAATGGAACGTAAGATTGTAATCAAAACAAACACGAAGCCCTCATTACCCGCCGGCATTAGTATGGAATTCATGGAATGTCTGTTTCAGGTTATGAATGAATATGATCAAACCTTAAAGGGACTTAAGAATAGATAAGTGAGTGAGTTCTTTTTCATCATCAACAGAAATAGGCCAACCAAATTGCTCTGGCTGACCTATTAACACAGACACCCCCGGAGAATCACCCGGAAATGCCTAGCCTAATTATCCCTCACCAAGCTCCAGCTGCTCTGTAGAGTCCAGTTCCCTCAGCCCGCGCCGCCGGGTACGGAAAGTCCACAGCAGATCCGCCGAGAATAGCAGCAGGGCCAGCGGAATCACCGGTGTCCATACCCGCTCAACATGCAGATACAGGAAATGGACCAGCGGCTGCAAACCGTAGATACAGGCAATAGACAACCCCCACCAATACAGCGAGAATTTCAGGCAGATATGTCCCTGCAGCTGATAGGGCATTCCCGAATAATCCCACCACTGCTTACGAAAAATACCCTTGAGCAGCCAGCCGCTGACAAACTCAACAGCCGACGGAACAATCAGGGCAAGCATCAGGAATATAGGAAGCGGAAGCCCAATACTTTGTCCCGTCAGCAGCAGCAACGGCGCACAGCCGTACATGGGTTTAAACGGCCCTTTCAAGAAGCCTTCTTTGCGGAAGGTTCCCGCGCTGTAGAGATTATAACTGCCTTCAAGCACCCAGCCCAGAAACGAATATACGGTGAAATAGAACAAATACGGGCTTACCGCAGCCACTGCGCTATAACTATCTTGCAAAAGTACCGGTGTCATTGTAGTTGCTCCCGCCTCCAGCCCCATTTTTTCACTAATGGGAGCTAGTATGCCACCAGGAAACAGAGGTTATGACGGTAATTTTTGGCGGTCCTCACAAAGAAAAAGCTGCAGGGTTCCGGTTAGGAGCTGCAGCCCTTTATTGGTGTATTGATTTAGGGCCGAATAACGGCCAAGCTTCGCCTTCAGGATTCATTCTTTATGCTGCTGTTCTCTCTGCATCTGCATTAAGGGCGGACCTTCCTCACGCTGGCTTCTCAGCGTTTCCAGCTTCATGTCGCTTCGCACACCGAAGCTCGATCCGTACTTTTTCTCGAGGTTGCCTGTCAGGGCATCACCGCGCTTTTGCCGATACCGGCCGTTCTCGTTCCGACTACGCATACTAGGTTTCCTCCCCGCAATTTGAATTGCCTGAGACCTGTGAACCTGCGATGATCTGGAGAATCAAGTCGTGATGAGGTTGTACTTTCCTATAGTATACATTATTTACTAAACCAAGCTCAATAAGCGCATTCGCGCAAGCGCAAACAAACAAAAACCGGACGCCCCTCGAAAGGAAAGCATCCGGCCTCAGTGAAAAAACTCTGTCCCCAAGGAACAGCCTGATACATACGAAATGCAGTTGCCGCTCTAATTCTTCGGAAGGGGGTCGGGATGAGCGGATTCGGCCGGTTTGGCGACCCAGTCATCGGCTTCCGGTTCAATGTCCACACCATTTTCCATCTTTTTGCGTTCCGCGAGTGAATCACCGTCTTTATTCTCTTTGTTGCGGATGTCTGCTTCATTCTCGATATGATCCGACATGTGAACTCCTCCTTATGCAAGCTGTGCAGGTTTTGGATTACTTAGTTATAGTTACCCGTTGACCTGTTTTGCAAACATTTTGGCTGGAGGTTATTTCACCCGGCGCTCCGACTGATCCTGCCAGACTGATTGCAGGGACTCATACTGCTGAATCGCTGTGTCCCTGTCTGCTGCCGGATAGGTGAGAATGATGCTGTCATCACCAGGATCATCTTCCCCGTAAATTGCATAATAGAAGCTGTTACTTTCATAGCCGGGAGCTGTTTCCCCCTTCTGCAGGGCAAGACTCCATGTCTGAAATCCGGAATCTGCAAATACCTGACCCAATACTTTAATTTCACCCCGCGCTCCCTCCAGCGCACAGATCATGAACCCCAGCTCCGGATTCAACTCACAGTATTCGTATTGAACCCCGTTAACAGCAAGCTTACCGGTGTAGGAACGGGTCTTTTCGGCATAAGCACCTTTCAGCGTCACAGTTACTGTCTTCTCATAACCCGCATCCTGCAACTTATAGGCGGTAACCTGCATTTCCCGGTCCAGCCGGATCACCTTGGGTGCACTCAGGAAACCGTAAGCAATAATTCCTGCCAGAACAAGTACGGCAATACAGCCGTAGACTGCTTTTCTCAAACCGTCACTTCCCCCGTTAAAAAAGCTTCGCAAAGCAGTTTCTCATTCGTAATACACGCGAAAAACAATATCCTGCTCGTAATTCCCGAACCCGCGTCCGAACAAGGTTAAACCGCCCCGCCTTCGGGTAGTGTCTTCTGCAGTTAACCTGAAGCTCCACTGGTCCTGCTGCCAGCCTACTTCATCAATGGTGACTGCAGAAATCTGCTGGCCGTCTATGTAAGTTCCCCCTGCGTTAATCCTCAGCACCTTCAGCAGGCCATACTGGTTCACATCGGAATTCCACCAGGCCGGAGTCAGCCTTCCCCGCTGCACACCGAAATCACCGGGACTGGTCCATTTGCCAAGCGGAATTCCATTCATCGTAAACGCAATGTCTGAGGGCCACTTCTCATTAACATGCGGCGCTTCCGAGCCGACCTCCATCGAAATCTCAATCTCCTGTACCCTCTGGTCCATGAACAGATAGTTCGGCACCTTATATTCGGCGTAGCCTTTGGCGAACCAGAGAATTCCGGCATCGACCCGCTCCGGGTCCAGGAAATAACGCGGATCATCATAATATCCGATCAGCTTCTCGGTGGTGGCAATGCCACAGGTCGGTGAAGCCTGAAGATCGGTATAATGCCCCACCGGCACGGAGACCTCAACCACCTTCCGGGCAATGCCTTTGGCTCCAGACAATTTAATCTGCAGAAAATTAGCGGAGAGCGAGCAGTATTTGTACGTGCCGCCATCAATCCGCTTCATTTGGGAGCTGACGATGCTTGCCTTTTGGAGCTTGGCCACATGGGAGCTGACAATGGCGCTGCTTAGATACAGCCGGGCAGCGATTTCCTTGATATGCATCTCCCGCACGCTGAGCAGATCAATGATCCGCAGCCGCACTTCACTGGCTAATGCTTCATATACCTTCAGCGATTCGGAATCCGTTGTTAAATACATCCTCTTACCTCCGCACTCTTTGAATTAGCATTTTTATTAATCCTAAATATTTTCATTGCTTAATAGACGCTGTAATTCGTATGATGTAATCATAAATCAGGATATTAGATTAATATTTTCATTAATCGTAATATAACTTCAATACAAAAGGAGCTTAACACAATGAGCATTCAATCCAAGATGATTGTCGACAAGGACTTCAAGCTGGCCGAAGTAGACCCGAGACTGTACGGATCATTCATCGAGCATCTGGGCCGGGCCGTTTATGGCGGAATATATGAGCCGGGACATCCTACCGCAGACGCTAACGGATTTCGCGGTGATGCCCTGCAGGCCATCCGGGCACTCCGCGTGCCGATCATCCGCTATCCCGGAGGTAACTTTGTCTCGGGCTATAACTGGGAAGACGGTGTAGGCCCCAAGGAGAGTCGTAAGCGCTCTCTTGAATTAGCCTGGTGGACTACAGAGACGAATCAGATGGGTACCAATGAATTTGCCGATTGGGCCAAGCAGGCCGGTTCAGAGGTCATGATGGCGGTCAATCTGGGCACCCGCGGGATCGATGCCGCAAGGAATCTCGTGGAATATTGCAACCACCCTTCCGGTTCCTACTGGAGCGATCTGCGCATCTCCCACGGGTATCAGGCTCCCCACAATTTCCGCACCTGGTGCCTGGGCAATGAGATGGACGGCCCGTGGCAGATTGGAGCAAAAACGGCCGTCGAATACGGCAGGCTCGCGAATGAAACCGCCAAAGCCATGCGCTGGGTTGACCCTTCCCTTGAGCTTGTCGCCTGCGGCAGCTCGGGCAGCTCCATGAATACTTTTGCCGAATGGGAAGCAACCGTGCTGGATCTCACTTACGATAACGTAGATTTCCTCTCCCTGCATACCTATTACAACAATAATGATGGAGACACGGCCAATTTCCTGGCACGCTCACTCGATATGGATCAGTTCATCGACAGCGTAGCAGCAGTATGTGATTATATCAAGGCTAAGAAGAAAAGCAAGAAAAAGATTTATCTGTCTCTGGACGAATGGAATGTGTGGAAAACGCAGGGGACCAGCCGCGCGCAGCAGCATTGGGAGATTGCCCCGCCGGAGTTCGAGGATGTCTATAATCTTGAGGATGCACTTGTGGTAGGCTGCTGCCTGATCAGCCTGCTGAAGCATGCGGACCGGGTGAAGATGGCCTGCATTGCCCAGCTGATCAATGTCATTGCCCCTATTATGACTGAGAACGGGGGGCCCCTCTGGCTGCAGACCACGTATTATCCTTACATGCACGCTTCAATCTATGGCCGGGGAACGGTGCTGCACCCGCTGATTACTAGTCCGAAATATGATTCACGCGATTTCACCGACGTTCCTTATCTGGAAGCGGTCAGTGTATATAACGAAGAGGTGAACGAGGTTACCGTATTTGCTGTCAACCGTCATCTGGGCGAAGGCATGGAGCTGACAGTCGATCTGCGCAGCTTCGGTGCAGTAGAGGTAATCCAGCATACTATCCTAGAGCATGAGGAACTCCAAGCGGCGAACACCCGCTCGAACCCGGCGAATGTGCTCCCGCACAACCGCGGAACAGCGGCCGCAGACGGCGGACGTGTAAGCGCCCTTCTTCCGGCAGCTTCGTGGAATGTCATCCGGCTGCGTGTTAACGGGTAATAAGCTGCATTAATGGTACATGATCCAGGCTACGAACGGTCCGGCAATGGAGCCGACAATAGCGCATACCGTCATGGCTACAGAGCTCATGGACACCGACTGCTCACCGTACTCCAGGGCTTTGGCTGTGCCAAGAGCATGGGAAGCCGTTCCCAGGCCGATGCCGATGCCGGACTCGCCGCGGATTCTGAACAGCTTAATGATATACGGCCCGCCGATAGCCCCCGTGAATCCGGCGATCATTACGAATACGGAGGTAAGCGAGGAATCTCCGCCCAGATTGCTGGAGATCTGGATGGCTACAGCGGTTGTGATTGACTTGGGCAGGATGGAGAGCACATACAGCTTGGAGAAGCCGAGTCCGGCTGCCAGCAGCAGACCGCTGAACATTCCGACGAGCAGTCCGGTCACCGTTCCGCCAAGGACAGCCGGGAGATTCTTCCACAGCACATGCCGCTGTTTGTACAGCGGATAGGCCAGGGATACAACCGCCGGCCCAAGCAGGCGGTTAATCCAGTCTCCGCCGATCATATAAGTCTCATAAGAGATATGGAAGCCCATGAGCAGCACGACTACAGTGAACGTTGCGGTCAGTGCCGGCAGCAGGACAGGAAGACGGTAGCGTTTGTATAACATGGACATGAAGAGATAGATCAGAACATTCATCAGGACAAAACCAACGGCCAGCAGAATTCTCATGCTTCCTTCCCCTTCCCTTGCAGGCTGGGCGCACGATACTTCCGGCGTGTCAGCCTTTTGGCGCTGCGGCTGGCAATCCACTGGCTGGAATGTGCCGTGACGACCATGGTCAGTACACTGCTGACCACCAGAATGCCAATCAGGAGAAGCCCTCTTCCGCTGAAGATATCCAGATGGTTCATAATGCCTGCGGTTGCCGGGATGAAGAACATGGGCAGATAAGCCAGAATAAAGGATGAGCCGTTCTCGATCAGCTTCACCGGAACAATCTTGAGCAGCAGCAGGACGAATAGCAGCAACAGCCCTACGATACTGCCCGGAACCGGCAGATGCAGCAGTTTTTGCAAGTAATCTCCGACCAGGAAAAACACATACAGCAAGCAGACTTCAGCGATAACGCGGATGATTTTCATATTGCAGAATCCCTTCAATCTTGAAATGGCGGTCACAAGCAGCCTGTTACAAGTAACAAGCTGACTTATTAAGAGTATCAGAATTTTCAGCAAGTTTTCAAACTTTTTTCGAAGCTTCTATGTATTTTCATAACTCGCAAAAAAACAGATGCCGCCCTTATTAAGGATGGCATCTGTTTTTAATTGGCTCACACTTCGCCTAAACTGCTGAAGCGGCTGCGTTTAGACCCACTGAACCACCTGCCCGGCCGTTTGACGGGTTTTGCCGCGCGGCTCATTAACCCGGTAACCAAAGGCCGCCATGCAGGCAATTCCGAAATGTGCCGGGTCCATTATCCCTTCCTCTGTCAGCACCTGCTCGATCTTTGCCTTGTCGAAGCCTTCAATCGGACAGGAGTCGATGCCAATCTGCGCCGCAGCAGTCATCATATTCCCCAGAGCCAGATAGGTCTGCCGTGCACCCCATTCAAACATCGCCCGCTCATTGCCTTCCAGTCCGAAATCGGATTTCAGGAACACATCATAGACCTTCCGCTTACCCTCGGCAACCTCCGGCGGCAGACTCTGGACATCCTGCATCATACCCTGAATATACTCCGAACCCGCAGCCATATCACGCGGCAGTCTTGCGAGAATCAGCATGAAATGGCTTGCTGTCGGCAGCTGCTTCTGTGCACCCCAGGCATAAGGAAGCAACTTCTCACGAATGTCCATACTCTGAACAATAACGAATTTCCAGGGCTCGAAGCCGAATGAGCTCGGTGACAGGCGGCCTGTTTCCAGGATGAACCCGAAATCCTCATCGCTGATCTTTCTGCTGCTGTCGAATACCTTGGTAGCGTGTCTGTATGCATAGGCGGCCAGAATTTCCTGCTTGGTTGTTGCGGTTTCTTTTACTGTAGTATCCATTTCACATACTCCCTTTCTGTGTATCCTTCAGGTTTGGAATTGACGTTATCCTGCTCACATGCTTATAGTAGTGGATAGATAACCATTCGTGAAGTACGCACATTTTTGATAGGTAGTATACAAAATGATACTTAAGGAGCGTGTTCGGTTATGCGTGACCGTAAAGGCGGTTTCGGAGCTTGTCCGGACGGCCAGGGCGCCGCTTGTCCTGTTGAATTTACCCTCGATGTCATCGGCGGCAAGTGGAAGGGTGTGCTTTTATACCATATGATGGATTCAACAAAACGCTTCAACGAGTTCCGCCGGATCTGTCCCGGCATCACGCAGCGTATGCTGACGCTTCAGCTCCGTGAGCTGGAGGAGGATGGCGTGGTTCACCGCGAGGTGTATCATCAGGTTCCGCCGAAGGTTGAATACTCGCTGACCGAATTTGGCCGGACGCTGATTCCGATCATTAAGCTGATGAGGGATTGGGGCACAGAATACCAGGCGAAGCAGCAATCCGCAGACCGCTGCCCCCCTGGAAGTGGACATTTAGAGGAAGAAGCATAATGAACCCGGTGCAGCAACCCGCTGCACTTTTTTTGTACCGTTACCTTACGGTTGTTCAAAAAAATCTTCGGCCTTCTGCTTATGCTCCTCCTTCACCTGACCGGCAATCGCCCGGATGCCTGCGGCAATGACCGCTGCATCATCCGTGAAACCGAGTCCGATCAGCGCATCGGGAATCGCGTCAATTGGAGAGATGAAATAGGCCAGCGCACCGAACGCTATGCCTTTAGCCCATAACGGGGTTTTGGCATCAATGGCGCAGTAATACATGGCAACCGCTTCTTTGGTAAACGGGATTTTGCCCGCCGCTTTCCTCGTTTTGCTCCAGAAGCTCTTCTTCACCAGCTGCTCATTCTTCTGGCTGTATTCGAAATTCTCCACGACCAGTTCCGCAGGAAGCTTGTCTCCATCCTTATCCATCTGCCGTTCCCTCCCATTCCTTAGGCTGCCTTCGCATTCTGACAGCTTAGCACCTTCATTATAACCTTTACACCAAACACCCGCCGCTAATCAGCCTTCCGGTAATTAATCTTTTAACCCAGATGCTCCCGGAAAAAGAGTACCGTCTGCCTGCGCTGATATTCGCTGACCTCATGCCCGGAGAACGGATAATCCATCATCTGCTTGGGTGACTCGATACGGTTATAGGCAGCATAGATGGTCTCCGGCATGCACACAGTATCCTTCCAGCCTGCGGACATCAGAACAGGTACGGTGAACCGGTGCGCCAGATTAACAATATCGAAATAAGCCAGGTTCTGCAGCACCCGCTCCAGATGCTCCGGATAGCGCTTCAGGTAATCGGCAATCTCTGTGAGTGAGCTGGTTGAATTCAGCACCCCGAAGTCCAGGCGGCAGAGATTCGGTATGTCTGCAGCTACTGCAGCAACCCGGCGGCTCAGTGCCCCTGCCAACAGCGCAATCCCGCCTCCCTGGCTCCCCCCGGTGATGGCAATACGCTCGGGATCAACACCCGGCAGCTGTGCTGCAGTCTCAATGGCACGAACCGTATCTATTGCTACAGCCACATAATAGGAACGTTCCTTCTCCAGCAGCCCCTGGGTGATCCAGCCTCTGACTATACCTTCTTCCTGCGGCAGCAGATTGCCGGTCTCTCCCAGTTGTCCACGCACATCCACGGCGAGCACAGCATAGCCAAGCATTAGAAAGTGAGCATACCGTTCCGGATACCCCCGGTCGCCGGTGTAACCGGGAAACGTAACAATACACGGCAGATCTCCCCGCTCACTTGTGTCAGCAGCAGGCCGGATGTACCAGGCATGGATGGTCGTTTCCCCATAACCTGTATAGCTTACTTTGCTAACCTCCATGCCCGGATATGGAGTTTCTTCAGGGATTATTGTAACATCCAGCGGCAGTTCCTCATCTTCGGCGAGCAGATCATTCCAGAATTCGTCAATCGTTTCCGGGTTCAGCGTAGGTTCTGGACGGCAATTCTCAAGCTCCTGTTTGCGTTGCTCAATAGCATTCATTCATCGGGTCCTCCTGTTTCTCATAAACTTCTTTATCATTGCAAGTCACTGTAAGCGCATTTAATATTATAAATATAAATCCATAGAATTCCAAAGGAGATGTTATTCATTCGTTACGGAACCTTGGCACATACAGCGGGCTGCCTGCCGCTTAGAGAATTGACCGCTACGCTGCAGACCTACAATATTGACTTCGTACAGCTCGCCCTGGCCAAAGCCATTCAGGATATCGATCTGTCTCCCGGCAAGCTTAGCCCCGGCCTGGCCTCCTATATCGGTGAGCAGTTCGACAAAGCCGGCATCCGCATTGGCGTACTTGGCTGCTATATCAACCCGATTCATCCCGACCCTGCCATCCGGCGGGTAGAGATTGACCGTTTCAAGGAGCATTTGCGTTATGCCCGCCAGTTCGGTGCACCTATGGTCGCTACGGAGACCGGCGCATTGACGACTTTTCAAGAATTCGATCCTTACCGGTATGAAGAAATCGGCTGGGACGCCCTCAAGGCAACGGTAGAGGAGCTTGCTGAGGAAGCGGAGAAATGGGGGGTGTTCCTGGCACTTGAAGGAGTCTGCACCCATACGCTGTCCTCTCCGGCCAAAATGCGCCGTATCCTCGACGAGGTTCCTTCCAGCTCCATCGGTGTGGTACTGGACCCTTGCAACCTGATTGGCGAAGAGGTGCATCTGCAGGATGAGATCGTAGACAGTGCATTCAGCCTGTTCGGCGACCGGATTATTCTGGCCCATCTCAAGGATATCTATAAGGACGGAACCCGGATCCGCCATGGCGCTTCAGGGCAAGGGCTGTTCCACACCACAGAGTTCCTGAACAAGCTGGAGGCACACAAGCCGATGATCGACGTTTCGCTGGAAGAAGTAACAGGCCTTAATATCAAGGACACTGTTACCCTGCTGCGCAATCTACGCCACTAATCATAAGCTGCCAGTTCAGGAGACGTGCTTCATCCTCCTGCAGTAACTTTGGCAGCGCTACAATCCGGCCGGTATGTCAGGGGTGATCCCTCTGCTGTACCGGCCAGTATTTATTATATACTCCCGCTGTAGCCCTCCACTCCACAGCCTCCCTCCAGAACCCCTATTTGCTGCAAAAACGCCGTATATCCGGTACTTTTCGCTAACTGCTGAATAAAATAGTATACATACCGCAGGTTCGCAAGCGATTCTCGAGCCAGAAAGGAAGGGATCATACATGAGATTCACTTTCCCCATTCTTACCTTATGCCATGGCGGGGCACAACGCATGCTCGTGGAGCTCACGAATGGTCTTACTGCCAGAGGGCACCAGGTCGTGATCCTCATGCCGCTTGGAGGCGATGTTTCATATGAAGTCCATTCCACTCTGCTGATTACCGATTATACGCTGCTCCGCGAATCCGATTTCCCGGTCAGCGATATTATCGTTTCGAATTTTTATACAACGGTTCCGGCATCACAGGCTGCAAGCCAGAATGGCAAGGGCATCCATATCCGCCTGTCCCTGTGTTACGAACCGCTGTTTCTGCCGCAGAATGAGGTATCCTTTCCCTCCTATCACACCACCGATAAGCTGATTGTTCTGTCCCAGTGGCAGCAGGAATTAATTGAGCTCGGTCACGGAATTAGCGGAAGCATTGTGCCTGTAGGGATCAGCTCCTCTTTTCAAAATATGCATATCCGCCACAAGCTTCAGGAGCCGCTGAACATAACCGCCATCCTGCGCAAAGTGGAGAACGGCTTCTCCTGGCACCGTGAACAGGATTATCTGGTGAAGCAGCTAGATATCGTAAAGCATAATGTCCCTGGGGTAAATATCAATTTCATCAGTCCGCCGGATGAGTTCTACAGTTCAGATTCACTGCAAAAAATGAAGGCCAGCGGCAAATACCGCTTTTTCACGCCTCTGAATGATGATGAGCTCTGCTATCACTATAACGGGGCTGATATTTTTGTCAGCTCCAGTATATTCGACACGGGATCTTTGCCGGGACTGGAGGCCATGCGCTGCGGTGCTGCGCTTGTGTCCGTATACTCGGGAGGGAATCTGGAATATGCCCGCCACGAAGAGAATTGCCTGCTGTCCTACCGGTACGAGAACCGGATTGCCGAGGATGTCATCCGGCTGATTCAGGACCCTGCGCTCCGTGTCCGCCTTGCCTCCCGGGGGGAAGCCGATTCCCGGGCCTGGACCTGGGAGAACAGTGTCAGAATTATGGAGCAGACCACAGCAGGCTTCCTGACAGGGAACTCCGTGAACACTCCGCCCAAATCAGCGCTCCTGCAAAGACTCGGCGGCTTCAGAATGCGCAGGAATTAATCCTGCTCTTGACGCATGAACGCAGAAACAGGCCCAACTTGGAAGCACATGAGTTGGACCTCTTCTGTATATCTGCACCCGCTTAACCTAAGTCTCAATTTCCAAAGATAACATCCTGTTTGTCCAGCCGGGTGTCATTCCACACCGCAGCCAGTGTATCGGGAAAGATCGTCGCCGCAGTAATGTAGTCACCAATCAGCACTGAAGGTATCGGTGAGCTTCCATTCGGATTGGTGGATACATCGGACACTCTCCGGTTCGCGAAGGACAAGCCGCTGTTGATGGATTCAGCCACAAACACATCCAGCAGGAAGCCATTCAGCCGGTTCGTATAATAGATCACCCGCACCGTTCCATTGGACGGCGAAACGGTGATCGCAGGCGAGAAGTTCTGCGACCCCGGCGGTGCGCCGGTGATGCTGACCGGCTGCGACCATAGCAGGCCATCCGGTGAGCGGGAGAAGAATATATCCGCATAGCCCAGCCGGAAATCATTCCACACCGCATATACGAAACCCGCGAAGGGTCCGGGTGATATATCGGCTCCAAGGGCCAGATTCGTCTGTACCCGGAAGGCATAATTCGGGACAGGCAGTGGACTAGGTACCGGGACTGTATTCGCCAGGAAGGTAGCTCCCCGGGTTACAGGAGGACTAAAGGTGACGCCTCCATCCTGGGAGACCCGGATATAGGCATATTTCGGGCCTGGCCCGAGCTGGATATAACCCACATATACCTGGCCCGCAAGCCCGACAATCAGAGCCGCCCGTTCCAGGTCGCCCCTTGGATCGGATATGCGCTGCGGCGGCTCCCAGCTCATGCCCTGATCCAGCGAACGCTGGAAGAAGATGGCGGCATTGGTCGCCAAATAATACAGCGGCGTATAGCCCACATAAGCATGCCCGCGGTACGGGCTGGAGGGAGATCGGTCGACCGCAAGAAAGGGTTCATCGTTATGAACGTATAAGCCATACCCCCGCTGGACGATCACCGGCGGATTGAAGGTCAGCCCATTGTCAAAGGTGGTGTACGTTGCGATTGTCCCGTCATTGAACTCATTAAAGAAGTGGACAGCGATGATAAACGTATTCGGAAACGTATAATCGATTGTCGGTGCCTCCGCACTCATAAATCCCGGAGCCTGCGGCAGAATTGTCGCTGACCAGGTCGCTCCGCCGTCTATGGAACGATAGAAGCCGGTCAAAGCCGTTCCGGTGCTGGAGTCTACCGCTACCGCACACATGATATTAGGGTCCAGTTCATTAACCGCGATCGAAGGCTCAATATGATTGCCTGGCAGCCCTGCGGTAACATTGACATTCGCCAATGAATATCACCTCACTTCAAGTAGGAATAATAGACAGCCGGTCAATGTATGTAAGCTCAGGCTGAAGGATTTGCTCGATGATATTCCCTGCGGCATCTAGTGCAAATACATTCACGATTGTGTTGACTGCACTATAAAAGTTGATCTGTGCTTCGTAATAGTTAGCAGCATTCACCGAATACGTCTGCACTACCAGCTGCTGGGGATCCACTTGAAACAAAGCCTCACCCACTGGTACCCGCGTGAAGCTGCTGCCGATGAAATGAAAGATCTGCAGATTAATATTAATGGCTACGACAATGGAATCATTCAGGCAGGAAATTTGAATCCGGTCAATATGTGAAGTTCCGGCGGGCGGATTGTAGACCGCTCCCGTTGTATAGGGCATAACTCCCGTGCTCCTTCCCGGCTTCTGTCAAGCAGAGCATTCATGATTAGCCTTTCTCTTCTCCTCTCTTAACAACAGGCTGCATACCTCTCCATTTCTATGTATATGTAATCCGTTATTTGTCCAATGAGCAAATATATGTAAGAAGGCAGCGATTGGCTAATGAGGAGGACTGAGAATCCCCTATTTGAGCAGATCAGGCGGTTTCGCCGTCCAAACGGACTGAGAATCCTTTATAGGACCGGCTACACCGCATTTCGGGCTCAAATGAACAATATAAGCGATTCTCAGTCCGCTTCGACCTCAAGGTTGAGTAATCAGCTAATAAAGCCGGGGAACTCCATCCCCGGCTTTAAGCTAAGAAACCGATAGCCCCGAGAACACAAGCGGGCCTATAATGGTCGGCGGATTCACGCTGCTAATCGAGGAAGCAATGAGAGCATATCCATAGTAACCAGCGGCAATCCCACTGTCAGTGAAGGCTAGATGGATGGCTTCATAATCACTCCCGGTCCAGGAGCTGGACCTTGCAGTGAATATCTGTACCGCATTACGGACAATTGTAATGATCAGATCCGAGGTGCTGGGACCACTGTTCTGCAGACCGACCGTTGCCTCCAGCAGTACTAAACCGTTAGCGCCGACAGATACCCCGAATTGTCCCAGGACAGTACTGCTTGGCAGGCTCATTACGGGAAGAGTGGCGGATTGACTGAAGCTCGACGGGACACTTTTGCCGAAATCAATAATGTTCATTATTGCTCACACCAAGGAAAGGCCCGAGAAATCCACGGGACCAATCAGATTAACAGCATTTTGAACAGAGGAGTTCACAAGCGAGACCGTTAAGGTGTAAGCGAAATACCCTGCCGGAAGACTGGCATCCACATAAGAAAGACTGACCAGATCATATTGCCCGGTGCTAAGCGCCGTGGTCCGGAGTGTGAATACGGGCACCCCTGCACGCAAAATAGTAAATAACAGGTTGGGGCTGCCTAACACGGTTTGCACCCCTACAGAAGCATTAAGCAGAACACTCCCGCCTTGAGCCGCCGCAAGCCCGAACTGGGTAAGCGTATTGCTGGAGGGAGCAGCGAGAACCGGTATAGCAATCGTTTGGCTGAAGCTGGTAAGTGCACTTTTGCTGAAATCAATAACTTGGGTCATCCCCTAACCTCCCAGTAACAAATTCACTCTCGTATATACTATGGAGAATTCACCTTGCTGACTGGACTAACAGCATTCCAGCACACCATCGGCCCGCAAGAAACCATGACATATATGCATAGTCACTGCTCCATGTATGGTTTACACTAAAGATATATACACTAGGGTTATCGGAGGTGGGACAATGAATTCGTACGAAGAGCAGAAGGAAGCCACGGGGCTTGAGTTTAAATACATGGTCAGCGGAGATTCGATCTCCAAGGGTGTTGTCTATGATGAGGCAAGAAGCAAGTATGTCATTCTGGAGGATAACTACGTGTCCCTGCTGCAGGGCAAGCTTAAGGGAGCTATGCGTAATACCGCCAGATTCGGCAATACGCTGATGAAGGGCTTCGGCAATCTGAAACGCGATGTGCTGAAAGACAAGCCGGATGTGGTACTGATTGAATACGGAGGCAATGACTGCGACTATCACTGGGAAGAAATTGCAAGCAATCCCGAAGCAGAGCATAACCCCAAAACTGATTTTCCGGCCTTTGAACGGATGCTGCTGGATATGATTGATTACCTGAAGAATCAGGGGATTACGCCTATTCTGATGAGTCTGCCCCCGCTGAATGCGGACAACTATTTCAAATGGGTCAGCGGCAATAATCCAGACACCGAGCTGAACATTCTGAAATTCCTCGGCAGCGTCACCAAAATTTACTGGTGGCAGGAGCGGTACAACTCCGCAATTATCAAGGTCGCCGAGAGCACCAAGACCAAGATCATTGATGTCCGGGGCGCATTCCTGCAGCAGCCGGATTACACCAAGTTTATCTGCCGGGACGGAATTCACCCTAACCGGGAGGGCCACCGGATTATCTATGACAAAGTCATGGATTTCATCCGTACAAGCGAACCCCATCTTCTGCTGGACAACTCGGCGTTGCCGGGACACTGATTACCGGACAAGCGGAATATAGGTTAAGCAAACAACTGAAATTTCAGAGCAGCCCCTGCGGGCTCCATACATAGGGGTGTCCCCCCCCTTTTCATCTTCACAGTCTATGAACGCCTCCGGTACACTCCCGGTGCAACGCCGTACCGCTCCCGGAATACCCGGTGGAAGTAGGTATAGCTGCCGAAGCCGGTCTCCTCAGCAATACGCTCCAGTGTATAGTTGCTGTTGTCCATCAGCCGCAGCGCCATCGCCAGACGGACCTGCACCGCATACTGCATCACCGAATACCCGAATTGTTCCTTGAACAGGTGAACCGCCCGGGTGACGCTGATTCCTGCGTGGCGGGCCACATCCTCCAGCCGGATGGAGGAAGTCGCATGCTCTTCCACATAATTCTTGATCTTCAGTCCCTGCAGAAGTGAAGAGGAGGATGCGGCCGGCGCTTCGGCGATATCCCGGTCCAGCAGCAGGCACAGTGCCTTGAACAGCACCTCAAGAATTTCCGGGCTGCCTCCGTCAATCCGCCGCTTTTCCAGAATTAATTGCTGCCAGATGCTATGCAGCTTGCTGTCTTCGGCAATCCTGGACTTCTTAGTCCTCACCTGCTTGTTCCACCACTCATCCACCCATTCACCTGTACACATGACATAGTAGTCTGCGCTGAAGCCCAGCGGACTTTCTTTCTCGCCAATCCGCAGATCGTAGAGCTCGCCGGGACGGAACAGCAGCAGATCACCGGGCATCACCGTGACCATCTCCCCGTCAATCAGCGCTTCACATTCCCCTTCTGCCTGGAGCCTGATGATATAGGTATCCAGCCCTTCCCGGAACAAATGCCAGAACGGCTGGATATGCCGGGAAAATGAGCTGAGATGAATGTCTACACCGGTTGTACCCATCCAGGATCACCCTTCCTTACTTTTTCCTCATGACCAGATCGTTGAGGTTCTTAACCATATTGTTTCTTCAAAGTGCAGCGGAATACCTTCTATAATGAGACTATTCCTACAAACTTTCAGGAGGTAACCCAAGCCCTATGAGCAGCACTACAGTCCGCGTGATCCAGACAGCCAAAGAAACCGGTGACCGGCTAACAGAATTACAGCCTCTGTCCTTCCGGCCCGATTCCGAAGAGAAGGAAATGGAGTTAATTAATATTTATGAGGATTTGGAATATCAGGAAATCGAAGGCTTCGGCGGTGCGCTGACGGAAGCCTCTGCAGTCACGCTGGCCAAGCTTAGTCCGGAGAAGCAGCAGGAAATAATCGATGCCTACTTCCATCCGGAGCACGGAATCGGCTACACCCTGTGCAGATCACATATCCAGAGCTGCGACTTCTCAACAGGCAACTATGCTTATGTTGATGGCGTTGATCCGGAGCTGGCCACTTTCAATATCTCCAGAGATCAGGAGTCGATACTTCCGTTAATCAAACGCGCGGCTAACGCTGTGGGCGGGAGCTTCCGGCTGTTCTCCTCCCCATGGAGCCCTCCGGCCTTCATGAAGACGAACGGCGAGATGAATAACGGCGGCAAGCTGAAGCCGGAGTACAGGGAGGCCTGGGCTAATCTGTTCGTGAAATACATTCAGGCTTACGCTGAAGCCGGCATCGATATCTGGGCGGTCAGTGTGCAGAATGAAGCCAAAGCCAAGCAGATCTGGGATTCCTGCATTTATACCGCTGAAGAAGAGAAGGATTTCGTACGTGATTATCTCGGTCCTGCCCTGGAGGCAGCCGGCCTCAGCCATGTCAAGATCATGATCTGGGATCATAATAAAGAACGGGTCTATGACCGGGCGAAGACCGCTTTCACAGATCAGGAGGCAGCAAAGTATATCTGGGGCATCTGCTTCCACTGGTATTCCGGTGATCATTTCGAAGCCTTGAGCGCTGTGCATGAGCGTTTCCCTGACAAAAAGCTGTTCTTCAGCGAAGGCTGCCAGGAAGGCGGCGTACACCTCGGCTCCTGGAACACCGGCGAACGTTACGGCCATGATATTATCGGCAACCTGAACAACTGGATGTCCAGCTGGACGGACTGGAATATCGTCCTTGATGAGCAGGGCGGCCCGAACCATGTAGGCAACTTCTGCGATGCACCGATTATCGGCGACACCCTGAAGGATGAAGTAATCTATGAGAGCTCGTTCTATTACATCGGGCATTTCAGCAAGTATATCCGTCCGGGCGCCGTCCGTGTGGGCAGCTCCAGATATACTGACAAATTCGAAACTACGGCGTTCCGCAATACAGACGGCACTTATGCCGTGGTCGTACTGAACCGCACGGACAGCGGGCTTCCATACACCCTGCACTTCCGGGATCAGCTGGCGGAGGGTTCAATTCCGGCTCATGCCATCCAAACGCTGCTGTTCCAATAAAAACACATAAAGGCGCTCCCAAGCTACGGCTTGAGGAGCGCCTTTATTCATTTGGCCGGTCTGCATTTATTCGCCGCTTCGGTACCGCTGTTAAGCAACCCTGCTATTCCTTCTTCTCCCCGGCGGTCTCCTGCGGGGGGGGCGCCTTTATTCATTTGGCCGGTCTGCATTTATTCGCCGCTTCGGTACCGCTGTTAAGCAACCCTGCTATTCCTTCTTCTCCCCGGCGGTCTCCTGCGGCTGCAGCGAAACATACTTGTCACCCAGGAGCTTCTGAAAGTAGGTCCGGTTATACAGCATGCTGGGATGGCCCGGAAGATGAAGCAGTGCAGTTTCATTGAAAAGATTAGCCCGTTCATGCTGGCCCAGCCGGTCATAACAGAGTGCGAGCTGCAGATTGGGAATCCAGGTAGCAAAGGCCTCATTCTTCACACCCATGGAAGCCGTCTCCCGGGGCAGCATAACAGCAAGCTCATACCAATAGATCGCCGGATGAAGCTGGCCCTGCTCCACATGCCAGGCACCGAGCCGGCAACAGAACTCGGCACGCGGGGAATCGTACTGCAGCGTCCGGGTGATCGCAGTGAACGCCGCTTCCTTGTCACCCAGCCGCTCCCGGCATTCGGCAAGCCGCAGGCAGGCCTGAATGTTATCTTCAATCCAGCCTACGCGGGGAATCGTACTGCAGCGTCCGGGTGATCGCAGTGAACGCCGCTTCCTTGTCACCCAGCCGCTCCCGGCATTCGGCAAGCCGCAGGCAGGCCTGAATGTTATCTTCAATCCAGCCTTGCCCTCCGTTCAGAAACTGCTCGTAATATTGGCAGGCTTCTCCGTGGATTCCATGATCGCGCAGCTCATTGGCATAATAATATTGATCGCGCGGAGAGAAGCTCTCCCCCTCTGCCTCCCGCTTCCGGTAGATACGCAGATTGCGGTCCGTATACGCTTTGTCTTTCTCATGGGTAATACAGACGTCACTGCTGTAAGAAGGGCCGTATACCTCCAGGTATTCATGCACCGGGCCGATCCATTTGAACCCGCAGGACCGGCGGACCAGCCGGTTGCGCCGCAAGGACGTAACGACCTTCCCCTCCGCATCAAAAGCGAGATTATACTGCATGTTCACACTGTCCACATTCTCCGGGAGCGACTGCTTCAGCTCTCTGAACAGCACCTGATCACTTTCCTTCAGATAGTCATCCGCATCCAGCCAGAAGATGTATTCCTTGGTCGCCTTGCTGAAGGCGAAATTGCGGGCAGCAGAGAAATCTTCGATCCAGGTAAAATCATAAATCACCGCTCCGAAGGTTTCCGCAATCTCCTTCGTTCTGTCCGTCGAGCCTGTATCCACAATGATGATCTCGTCCGCAATTGCGCGAACGGAAGTAAGGCAGCGGGGCAGGCTCTTCTCTTCATTGCGGACAATCATACATAAGCTGATTTCTATCATGGTAGCCTCCTAATCGTTATCCTCCTATATAAATATGCGGCCCCCTCCAATTGGAACTCCCGTTCCTACCCAATCTGCTGCCCTTAATGCCACAATCCCCGCTATATAATTTTATTCAGCACAAAAGAAACTTTCCGGAGGATGCAGAGGTCAATACAGTAGAGAGAAAAGGGAGGGACCGTATGTACGGTGCAACGAAGGATTCCAATACTATGAACGCCGCCGCGTTAAAGACACTTATGGAAGACTATGGCGAGGATGTATGGAACTATGCCTACTACCTGGCCCGCAGCAGAAGCGCTGCTGATGATATCTCCCAGGAGACCTTCATCCGGGCTTATAAATACAGGGATACTTTTCGCGGCGAAGCTTCAGTCAGAACCTGGCTGCTGCGGATTACCCGCAACCGCTGGCTGTCCTACCGCAGCAGCAGCTTCATCCGGCGGGTAACCTTACAAGCTCACACTGGTAGACCCGGCTCAAGCCCATCCGCTGAAGAGGTGTTTTTGCAGCAATCCTTGAGCAGTGAGGTGTGGAAGGTAGTCCTGCAGCTGCCGCGTAACGCCAGGGAGGTCCTTATGCTCTATGCCCACTACGGACTCGGCATGGAGGAATTGGCCGGAATGCTGGGGATATCATTATCTGCAGCCAAATCCAGACTGCACCGCGCAAGGCAGCAAGCCAATGAATACTGGGAAAAGGAAAAGGAGTTGAACAAATCATGAGCAAATTACCGGAGGAATGGGAACAGCAGTTGAAGGAGAAGCCTTTTGAGGGCATGAATTTCACTCCACAAATGCAGAAGAAGGTAGAGCAGCGTCTGGGAGGGTATCAGCCCAAGCGCAAGCGCTATAAGGTTCTTGCTTACGCAGCGGTACTGCTGCCGGTCATGGCCATGCTGCTATGGTTCGGTTACAGCGGCCTGGAACCCGGCAAGCTTGCTGGCCGGATAACTCCCCTGGTATCGGAAGCTCCCCCGCCCCGGGAAACCGGAGCTGCGGATCTCTCACCCGCCCCCACCGGCAATAACCAAAGCGTTCCAAGCAATGATTATGCGGTTGGCATCCGCAGCATTTATAATGCTGAAGTCCCTTTCCCTTCTGTTGAAGACAAAAGGGCTGAAGTATCGATCCCGCTGGCTGCCGTCCTTTCAGTTCCCGTTCTGGACGACGGAAACAGTCCTGCACATATCACTCCGCCCCCGTTGCCCAAGATGACCTTCCCGCTGCCGGCCGGCATGAAAGACAAGCTGCAGGCGACCCTCGTCTTCCAGGGCGATACCGGCAGTGCTTATATCCTGCTGGCCCCTGCCGGCTGGAAAGCTTCGGCTGTTACCGGAGCCAACGGCTCCTTAGGGGCGACTTTTGTGGACCCGGAAAATCCGGGGCAAGCTTTGCAATATTCCGATAATGCCTGGGGCTGTCAGGGCTGTGCAGTCGGCAGCATCGGGACCTATTTCCCCGGCAAGGCAGAATGGGCAGATGAATATGGATTGACCATTATTCCTCCTGCGTTCACCGAACAGTATATGGCGGGAACCGAAGGAGCGGATGCACGCACTGTGCGGTATTCTCTGCCTGCGGAAGCCAGCGGGTATGAAACAGCCGGAACGGCCTACTATGATGAAGGCGAATGGGGGTATCTGTTCCGCAAGCTGGAGATGACCACCTCTTCAGCCTTTGACGGGCAGGATGTGATTGACAGCATCCAGGGATTTTTTGCAGCCAATCATGGCCCGCTCCTCCTTCCTGCAGTGCAGAATCCGGAATCTGCCGCAGGCAGTGCAGAGTATACTACGCAGTCTCTCTACCTGGCTCTGGAACAGCGGGGCATGCAGCTCAGTCTCGTCCCGGATACCACAGAGCTCATGTTCAACAAGCAGCTGGCCGGTGTCTGGCCTGAAGAGCTGCTGATCGATAAGACCGATACACCGGCCCGGCCGGACCGGTTGTCCGTCTATACCTACGCTGACAGCCTGGAATGTGCCGAAGGTCTGGCTGCGTTGAAGCTGGAGATTAACCGTACGACAAACGACGGAGGAACGCGGATATACCCTCATGTCTTCAGAGGAGGGAAATTTCTTGTGGTGTACTGGATGGGCGGGGACAGTGCTGAGCCCTACGTTTATGACAAGGCCATCAAGCTGGCGCTGCGCAGCCTCGAAGGCAGCTCCGCCTCTGAAACGGACTGAGATTCCGCTAAATTACCGAATTAGGCAGATTTTCCCGATAAACGGACTGAGATTCCGTTATTTGACCGCGCATCCCTCAATTCATACCCGATTGAACAAGATAAGGGATTCTCAGTCCGATTCACCATACTGCCAACCTATTGCCATCCTTTTTCCCGCACAACTTATCCCGGCTGCACACATAGGTTATTCTCAATTCTTATCTTTGAAAATAGCACTGTCATGCGGACAGCTAGAGTGTTTTTTGTTATAATGTCGTAGAGTTAAAAAGTTGCACCCAAAACAGGCTCCATACCATCCATATACAAAAAGGGGACGTTACCTTTGTCAAAAATCATCAAAACCTTAACCATTGCCGGCAGTGACTCCAGCGGAGGCGCAGGCATTCAGGCTGACCTCAAAACCTTTGAGGAATACGGCACCTATGGCTTCAGCGCACTGACTACAATCGTTACCATGGACCCCGACCGGGGCTGGCACCATAATGTATATCCGATCGATGCCGCAATCGTTGCAGAGCAGCTCAAAACGATATTCGCCGGCGGTCCCGTAGACGCGATGAAGACCGGTATGCTGGGCAGCGTTGAGATTGTGCAAGTTACCGAGCAGGCAATCAAGAACAATCTGCAGACCAATGTGGTTATTGACCCGGTGATGGTCTGCAAAGGCGAAGATGAAGTGCTGAATCCGGAGAGCGCCAATGCAATCCGCGATCTGCTGCTGCCTCTGGCTACTGTAGCGACACCGAACCTGTTCGAAGCAGGTGTCCTCTCCGGACTGGGCAAGCTGACTACTCTTGAAGAGATGAAAGAAGCGGCCCGCCTGATCCATCAGCTCGGCACCAAGAATGTTGTCGTCAAAGGCGGCAAGGCATTGGGCGGAGATAAGGCGATCGATATCTTCTTCGACGGCAGCGAATATCTTGTTCTGGAGACGGCCAAGATCGAACCCGCCCACAATCACGGTGCCGGCTGCACCTTCGCCGCCGCTATTACCGGCGGCCTGGCTAACGGTTTGTCGGTGAAGGAAGCCGTAGTGAAAGCGAAGGACTTCGTGTCCGCAGCCATCCGCAACGGTTATGCCTTTAACCAGTATGTCGGCCCTGTATTCCACGGCGGCTACCGTCTGGAGAACTAGGAACAGCCAGTCTGCCGGATAACGGCGCAGCAGCAAAAAACCTCTCTTCGGGAATGGGTGTGAACATCCATTCGAAGAGAGGTTTTTTGTTATTTTCAGAGATGCTGATCTCTGTATTCTATTTACTTCGCGGCTTGTTCCTCCGCAATATGCTTCACAAACTCAATCGTCTTATCCTTATTGTCTTCGCCAAGCACACCAATGATGATCGATTTCACATTGTAGTCTATGGGCAGCGCAGAGATAAACGGAGAATCCATAATATCCACACCATACAGCTCGCGCTTGCCGGTATCTTCATTCGTTCCCCATCTCATACGTGTATCGTCAGCAGCCAGCTTGCCGTCCGCCGTAATGGGTTCGAGATTCTGGAATCCGGCCTGTCCGCCGATCCACTCGATAGTCGCATCATCCATAATGACGATATCCGGCCGGTTAGCCGCCAGCTCGACCACAGCCTTCTGCATATGGTTCATATCCAGCGTATCAGCGCCTTCCCCGGTCTTGGGCAGATACACAATGGTCGCCTCTACCCGCTTCCACTGCGGATAAGCGTCAATGACCGCTTGCTCCAATGCTGCAGTATCCCCGCTGCTGTCCTTAGCCCCGAAATTACCTACGAACATAATGGTCGCGTCCACCGGCGGCAGCGAAGCAAGATACTGTCTATGCTGATAGTTATCGTACAGTGCCTTCCCGCCAAAAATCAGCACAAGCACTGCGACGATAGATAGGATAACATGCGTTTTGTAGAGCCGCATAAAGCGTTCCCATTTGCTTGCAGTCCCGGAGAACCGCCCGTATTTGGCTAGACGCTGGTCTTCAGCTTCTTGAATCTCCTGCTCGTCCCAAGTATCCAGAATAAGCTTGTACGCCTGGAAATCCGCTTCATAGTCCGCTATTTCTTCATCCGTAGAAAGGGTCCGTCTGCGCTTCAGGAGCAAATCGAACCGTTTGTTCAATTCCTCTCTGGTTACGGTTTCAGTTAATCCTAGCCGCACGTACGCTTGCTTCAAGTTATCGTTCACATTCAGTTCTCCTTTGATATGTATGATGCCATAATTCTATTTTAACAGACTTCGCCCTGTATTCTCCACTCTGGCTATAGACGCTCAGAACAGGCCCGGCGTCTCCATCAGCAGGAACTCCGTTTCGCTGTCTCCATACCGGTTGATGAAGCTCTGCCCCGGCAGGAAGCCCGCCTTCTTATACAAGGCAATAGCCCGGAGATTAAAGGCCGCAACCGACAACCGGAACCGCTTCGCGTCATAGGTCCCCTGTGCAAACTTCATACCCGCCTGCAGAAAAGCAAGCCCTTTTCCAGCGCCGGTCAGGTCCGGCCTTAACCCCAGTCCGATATCAAGCGCTGTACCATCCAGATAATATCCCAGCTCTGCCCCTCCTCCCACCTGGGCATTCCTTCCGTAACAGAAGAATCCGGCCAGTTCCCCCTCCGCAGTACGTACGCTGAAGTAGGAGCCGTCCATCAGCTCTTCGATATCCTCCGTTTCAGCAGAATCATCCAGCATATTGTACAGAGAATATGGCGGTTCGTATTTCCAGTTCAGAATCTCTCTTGCAGCCGGCTCATCCATTAACCGGATCTGATAACCATTATATGGTTCGCTGCTCATAGTTTAACGCCTCCTGTTTCCTGTTTCCTGAATTCTGTGGGTGCAAGCCCGGCATGCTTCTTGAATTGCCTGGAGAAATAGAACAGATCGCCGAAGCCGAGCTGGTCGGCAATCTCGCTGACCGAACCGGAGGTGGTTGCCAGCAGGTCTTTCGCTTTTTCAATCTTTTGCCGGGTGATGTACTGGATGGGGGGGACGCCGATCTGCTGCTTGAACAGACGTATGAAGTAATTAGGGTGCATATGCGCAATTTCGGCAAGGTCATGAATGGTAATATTGTGTTCAATATTCGCAGCGATGTATTCCAGAACGGCTGTCAGCTTCCGGGCGGAGCCCAGATTCTTATAAGAGATTTCATCCAGCCTGAGGTTCATGATGTAATAGGAGATCAGCTCCAGCAGCTTGCTCTTGGCCAGCAGCGGGGCGTACACAGCGTCCGATTGGGCACTCCCTGTAATCCCTTTGAACGCCGCCTCAACAGCAGCAGGATTCTCCGGAAGACATACATGGCTCATCTCCAGAATACGGAACAGGTTGATTTCTCCGACCTTGGCGCTGAAATGACACCAGTATTTAAGAAAAGGGCGTTCGCTGATGCATGAGTAGGACTGCTTCACACCTTCAGGCATCAGGATCAGCTCCCCCGGCTGCGGATAATATTCCTTATCCCCGATCTTCAGCCAACCTTCACCGCCGCAGATGTAATAGAACTTGCTGTAGTCCGGAGTATAGTCCAGATCCCTCCACTGTGTGGTGCACTGGTTATAGTCCGCCATGAGCAGGTCGACCTTCAGATTGGATAAGTAGCTGGTGAGCAATGCGTGATGATCCATCGTTCAGACCGCCTTAAAGGTTATTTTTGTACATCAGAAAGTTAATCCCGTACATTCTTAATCCCCCTGCGGCCCGGTACAATGAAAGCGTTATATTAATCGCGGGAGGATGAGAAACTGACTATGAACATGACTGATTATTTGTACCTTATCGACGAGACCATTAAAAACGGCCCCTATAAGGATGATTGGGATTCTCTAAGTATGTATGAGGTGCCGCAGTGGTACCGCCAGGCCAAATTCGGCATTTTCATTCACTGGGGGCTGTATTCTGTCCCGGCCTTCAGTAACGAGTGGTATTCCCGCAATATGTATATCCAAGGCACGAAGGAATATGAGCATCATCTGGCTGTCTACGGGAACCACAAGGATTTCGGTTATAAGGATTTCATTCCCCTGTTCACGGCGCAGCAGTTCAACCCCGGCGAGTGGGCTGCCTTATTCAAAGCCTCCGGCGCCAAGTATGTCATTCCCGTTGCAGAGCATCATGACGGCTTCCAGATGTATAAAAGCGCTGTCTCCCATTATAACACGTACGAGATGGGGCCCGGGCGGGATATTCTAGGCGAGCTGAAGGCCGCCTTCGGGAAGCAGGACCTGGAGCTGGGCGTCTCCTCCCACCGCGCGGAGCATTGGTTCTTCATGTCCCACGGCAAAGAATTCGAGTCCGATATCCATGAGCCGCTGGAACGCGGCGATTTCTACTGGCCGTCCATGCCGGAACCCGATCATCACGATCTCTACGGCTCTCCCCCGTCTGAAGAGTATCTGGAAGACTGGCTGATCCGCTGCTGCGAGCTGGTTGACCAGTATCAGCCTAAGGTCTTCTATTTCGACTGGTGGATTGAGAATGCTGTATTCAAGCCGTATCTGAAGAAATTCGCCGCCTACTACTACAACCGGGCTGCTCAGCGGGGAACTACGGCTGCCATTAATTATAAACATGATGCCTTCATGTTCGGCACAGCCATTCCCGATGTAGAGCGGGGGCAATTCGCTGAGCTGAAGCCGTTCTTCTGGCAGACGGACACAGCAGCAGCACGAAATTCCTGGTGTTATACGGAGAATAATGACTTCAAATCCGCCGGAGAAATCATCCGCGATCTGGTGGATATCGTCAGCAAAAACGGCAATCTCCTGCTGAATGTGGGTCCACGGGCTGACGGCAGCTTTGCTGATGAAGATAAGGAGATACTGGATGCTATAGGCGGCTGGCTGGGCACAAATGGTGAAGCCATCTATGAGAGCTCCTTCTGGCGCACGTTCGGTGAAGGGCCGACACGCATTGAAGAGGGACAATTCACCGACGGCAGCGCCAAGGTGTTCACCCCAGAGGACATCCGCTTCACCGTGAAGGGAAGCTGCCTGTATGCAACCGTCCTGGTATTCCCTGAGGATGGCGTTGTGCGCATTACATCGCTTAGAGAGAAATCACCGTATTTCGAGGGAATTATCCAGAAGATGTCCGTGCTCGGTTTCGATGAGCAGCCTGCCTGGGAGCGGAATGCAGAAGCGTTAACGATCCGCACCACAGCAGTGGCCAGCGCCCTGCCGGTTGTGTTCAAGCTAGAGCTTGCCTGATCTTTGCCTACTACTCTTCACAACGGAAGGAATAACCAGCATGAGCGGATGGACTGAAGCCATGAAGCAGATTATTGAAGAAGAATTGAAGTGGGATATCGCGGATACAACCATTGAATACCAGCAGGATGGCTTAACCAACACGAATTATATAATCTCCAGCGGTAACCGCAAGCTGGCGCTGCGCATTAGCGGCGGGAACACGGGCAGGCTTGGCATCTCCCGGGAGGCTGAACTTGCCGCTATGCAGGCGGCGGCAGATCTAGGGATAGGCGCAAAGGTAGTGTATTTCTCCACGGAGACGGGTCATATGGTCACAGAGTTTATAGATGGCGTGAAGTGGAACGACGCGGAGGCCGGCACCGATGTGAATATGAAGCGGATCGCCGATACTTTGAGGAAAGTGCATGCCCTGCCGCCGGTTCCCTATACATTCTCGCCTTATCAGGATATTACGGACCGGATACAATTTGCCGCCCGGCACCAGCTCGGGCTTCCTGAAGATCTGGACGAGTTCCTAGAGAATCTTGCGGCCATTCAGCAGGACAGGGCGTCAAACGGACAACAGCAGCTGGGGCTGTGCCATAATGATCCTTTTGCAAACAACTTTCTGGATGACGGAACGGTGCGGCTGATTGACTGGGAATATGCGGGAATGGGCGATATCATGTTTGATTTGGCATGTGTATGCTCGGCTTATTCCCGGCCACAGAAGGAAACCTTCCTTGCCTGCTACTTCGGACATGATGATGCAGATACCCTGCATAACCTTGAACAGATGTCTTACGTGGTCACCTTCTGGAATGCGATGTGGGCAGTGCTGCAGACGTTTGACCCTAAGCCGGTTGTACCCGCAGAGTCCGCTGAACCGGCTGCAAATTACCGCCAAATCGCCGACTGGATGTTCGCCCGGCTGAGGGAGAGTCTGTGATACGGATACGAATCCGGAGCCTGGCGGCCCCTAATCCAGACCATGCAGGCGCCTCCACTCTTCGGGCTGCATACCGGTCATCCGTTTGAACACAGCACAGAAGTAGCTGACATTCTCGAACCCTGCCCGCTGGGCGATTTCATAGACTCTCTGCCCTCTGCTGCTGAACATGAGCTGTTTGCTCCGGTTCACCCGCTGTTTGTTAATGTAGGCGACCGGCCGCTCGCGGACGGTGCGCTGAAACAGCCGGCACAGATACTGCGGCGACACTTCAGCCACCTCGGCCAGCTCCTTCAGCAGCAGCGGACGGTGCAGGTGGAGCTCTATATATTGCAGCACCGGCTTCATCCGCTCCAGCTCATTATCCTCATTCGAGGCGGGGAGCAGGCTGCGTTTCAGATCCAGAAGCAGCGAGTACAATAACTTCGAACGTTCCAGATTATCCTGAAGCTCATTGCCGTATGAAAGGGTAAGCATCTCCTCCAGCGGTTTCAGGATGGGCTGCTCTCTTAAGCTCCCCATTCCTGACTCGCGTATACCGGCATAGAGCAGCATCTGGGCCGCTTCCCTCCCGTTAAAGGAAATCCAGGCCAGCTCCCATTCCCGGCTCAGCGGCGCATACGAATGGGGAACATCCGGATAGAGAAAGAAGATCTCCCCGGGACCGGCAATATAGGATTTATCCCGGATATGCAGCTCCCCCTTGCCTCCAAGCACCTGGTGCAGCTGGTAATCCGGAAACCCCGCCGGACGCTCAGTCTCTTCCTGATGCTCCCAGTACCCGATGGTCGTGGCATAGAGCGGAAGCGGAAGCGTTTCTTCCATTTCGCAAAAGATCATTGTACTTCTCACAAGCGCCCCCCTTTCTGTAAAAGCCCTGCGGGTTCTAACCGCCGGTATTCCTGTTCCACCTCCTCATCATAACGGCCCGCAGTTTCAAATTCCAGTCTATTCTTGTTTCATATTTTGTTATAATCGATGAATATCATTATATATACCCCAGTCATTCTCCATTCTATAATATGAATATAACAATATAAGGAGATGTTAACTTGCGCCATAAGCTCTCATACCAGCAGCCTGCAAACGGATATCCGGAGTGGAATAATAATCCTGAGCTTTTTCAATTGAACCGGATAGACGCGCATGCCTCCATGATGTCTTTCCCGGCAGTGGCTGAAGCCCTGCAAGGAAATAAAGAAGCTTCCTCCCGCTATCAATCCTTGAACGGAACCTGGAAATTCGCATTCGCCGAAACCGCAGAAGCGCGGATTAAGGATTTCTATACCGCCGGTTATGACTCCGGAGACTGGGCGGATATTACCGTTCCCTCCCACTGGCAGTTCCAGGGATATGATTATCCGCAATATACCAATGTCCGTTATCCATGGGCTGTGTCCGAGCCGGAGCTGAAGCCGCCTTTTGCCCCGACCGTATACAATCCGGTAGGCTCTTATATCCGCACCTTCACCGTACCCGAGAGTTGGGATGGGCAGCCGGTGCACCTCAGCTTCCAGGGGGTTGAATCCGCTTTCTATGTCTGGGTGAACGGTGAGCTGGCCGGATACTGTGAGGATACCTTCACGCCATCCGAGTTCGATATTACCGCTTATCTGGTACCCGGTGTCAACAAGCTGGCTGTAGAAGTCTACCGCTGGTGCGATGCCAGCTGGCTGGAGGATCAGGATTTCTGGCGGCTGAGCGGAATATTCCGCGATGTTTATCTGTATACCGCACCGCCTGTGCGGGTTGCTGATTTTTTCGTCCGCACAGATCTGGACGAGAAGTTTACCGATGCGCAGCTGAATGTAAATCTGACGATAGAGAATTATTTTGACAAGGTGATTGAGTCCCATTCGGTACAGGTCCAGCTCTATGACGGTAAAGAACAGCCCTTATGGGCTAAACCTGTCTCCGCCTCTGTCGCTTTCGGTAAGGATGGAGTTCAGCAGCTACAGCTCTCCGCAGCAGTGACGAACCCGAAGAAGTGGAGCGCCGAGAAGCCTTATCTGTACACACTGGTTATTGCTGTATCGGATGATCAGGGACAAGTGCTGGAAGCGGTCAGCTGCAAGGTAGGCTTCCGTACCTTCGAGATCCAGGATGGTCTGATGAAGATTAACGGCAAACGGATTGTGCTCAAGGGCACTAACCGTCATGAATTCTCCTGCGACACCGGCCGTGCACTCTCCAGAGAAGATATGATCACCGACATCAAGCTCATGAAATCGCATAATATCAACGCTGTGCGGACTTCCCATTATCCGAATCAGTCCGTATGGTATGAGCTGTGTGACGAATACGGGCTCTATGTCATCGACGAGACGAATCTGGAGACCCATGGCTCCTGGCAATACGGGCAGCAGGAACTGCATGAGCACAATGTCCCTGCCAGCCGGCCGGAATGGCGCGCCAATGTCATTGACCGCTGCAACTCCATGATGCAAAGAGACAAGAATCATCCGTCGGTCATCATCTGGTCGCTCGGCAACGAGTCCTTCGGCGGCGATAACTTCCTGGCCATGCACGACTATCTGCGGGAAGCCGATCCGACCCGTCCGGTGCATTACGAAGGGATTTTCCATTACAGAGCGTCGGAAGCCGCAAGTGATATCGAATCCACCATGTATATCAAACCGGATGATGTCGAGAGATATGCGCTGAACCATCCCAAGAAGCCGTATATTCTCTGCGAATACAGCCATGCCATGGGCAACTCCTGCGGCGGTCTGCATCTGTACACCGAGCTGTTTGACAAGTATGACATCATTCAGGGCGCTTTTATCTGGGACTGGGTAGATCAGGCGATCCGCACTACTACCGCTGACGGCACAAGCTACCTGGCCTACGGCGGCGATTTCGGGGAAAATCCGCATGACGGCAACTTCAGCGGCAATGGCCTGCTGTTCGCTGACCGTACGGTTACTCCCAAGCTGCTGGAGGTCAAAAAATGCTATCAGAGCATTGTCCTCACCGCGCTGGACCTGAACACCGGACGTCTGCAGGTTCGCAATAACTTCCTGTTTACGGATCTGGGAGACTATCAGCTGCAATGGAAGCTGGCGCTGGATGGAGAAGCCGTCCAGGAGGGAACACTGCCTCTGTCCGCAGCACCCGGTGAAACCGCTGAAATTGCCGTTCCGTACGATCACAGCCTGCTTGAAACCGGCAAAGAAGCTGTACTTACGGTCTCGTTCGTCCTGCAGGCCGAAACAGCCTGGGCAGGTGCAGGCCACGAAGTCGCCTGGGAACAGTTCATTCTGTCCCCATATATTCCGGCCGGCACTCCTGTTATTCCAGGAAGTAAGCTGCAGGTCAATGAGCAAGACGGGCTGGTGACTTTTGCAGGCAGCAGCTTCGGAATATCATTCGACACGGCATCCGGCGCCCTGGTTTCTTACCAGTCTTCCGGCAAAGAGCATCTGCTTGCACCGGCAAGACCTAACTTCTGGAGAGCGGTAACCGACAATGACCTCGGCAACAAGCATCCCGAGCGCTGCGCAGTCTGGAAGGAAGTCTCTTACAGCCGACAGCTCACCCGGTTCAGCTGCCGTGTAGAGGGCAGTCTCGGTTTCGTGACCGCTGAGTATCTGCTGGATACCCAGCCGAAGTCCCTGCTGCGTGTTCAATACGAGATCCGCACGGACGGCTCGGTAGAGATTGTTCAGGAGCTTCAGCCGGGCAGCAGCAAGCTGCCGGAGATTCCGGAATTCGGCATGGCCTTCGAGCTGGACAGCAGCCTCGACACCATCTCCTGGTACGGCCGCGGCCCGCATGAGAACTACTGGGACCGGCAGTCCGGGGCTAAGCTGGGACGTTACAGCGGCACGGTCAGCGGGCAATACACACCGTATCTCCGTCCGCAGGAATGCGGCAACAAGACGGATGTAAGATATGCCTCTGTCACTGCAGGCAGTGATGGACACGGCTTGCATGTAAAAGGCGCATTGCCAATCGAAATCAACGCTCTTCCATGGAGTGCCGCTGAGCTGGAAGCCAGCGATCATGGCTACAAGCTTCCTGTATCTGACAAAACGGTGCTGCGCGTGAACTACAAGCAGATGGGCGTCGGCGGTGACGACAGCTGGGGTGCCCCGACCCATGAGCAGTTCACCCTGCCTGCTAACCGTCCGTATTCCTTCCGCTTCACGCTTTCACTCGTGTAAGTTGCCTCACAAGTAGAAACGGTACCGTCCTTTTATAAGGACGGTACCGTTTCAGCGAGAAATAGAAGGATAAGTTAGTGTGTGAAACATGTTATATTTTCAATAAAGAGGTGTCCCGTCAGCCGGTTCTGCGGCTTGGGACACCTCTTTTCGCTTGCTCATTACCTGCTTTTTACCTGCTTTTTACCTGCTTTTTACCTGCTTATTACATGCTTATTACATGCTTATTACCTGCTCATCCAACCTCACCGCACGATTTAGAATCAATTCTCCTAGTGCGCACTAGCGAGCAAACAATTCATGCCCATAATACAACATTTCCCTTATAATTCCGGCCAAAATCATCTTTTGTTGTATGAAATGCAACATTTCCCCTTCTCCAAGCGGATTAGCAGGACAATTCTTGTATTTCATACAACAATCTATCCCCACACCCAGGTATCTGCGAAACCAAGTTGCAATACGTACAACATTTAAGCTTTTACAGTGTAAATTTAAGCACCCGTTTTCTGCATCCCCTGGTCTATGAACTTAAACTAACCAGGCAGTAAATGGCTGCATCCCCCTTCGGGTTCTCAGCAAATATATATCTTGAATAATCCCCTCACTCCGGTGAAAATAAAGTCATATAGGAGCATTACAGAGATTAAACTAGTGTTAACCCTGAATACATTCATCATTTATATTTCCAGGTGAGGAGATATTATATGTCCGACACAGCCGCAACCATCCGGGATGAAATCTTAGGCTCCATTTCAGAGATTTTCGGGGTGCATGTTACTGAAGCTTCGCAGATTGATCAGGGTTTCCTGAATCTGAAATGGAAGCTTGAAAGTGATCACGGACGTTTATTCGTGAAGCAATACAGCAAGATACGTTACCCGGAGCACCTCACCCACGGACTTGAAGTTTCATTGACTCATCAGGATCAGCTGCAGCTGCAGGGCATCCCGGTTCCGAAGTTATTTTCACATCAGGGAAAATATGTCTTACGAACGCCTTCGCAGGAACGGTATGTGCTGATGAACCTGTGTGACGGAAGCAGTATTGAGCCGGGCTCGGCAAATGAGCCCCAAATGTATGCGCTGGGGAGCGTAGTCGGCCGGATGCATAAGCTGCTGAACACGGACCTGACTCCATTACCGCTGCACTGGAATATACGGACCCAAGAAGCTATGGTGAAGCACTGGGACAAAAGATACCTTCAGGCCACCACCCTTCATAATGGCGAAACGGTTGCAGCGCTTGAGATTCAGCGGAGAATTATTGATGGAATGGATACCGGTATCTTTGCAGACTGCGAGCGGGGCTGGGGGCACTGGGATTTGTTCGTCGATAATATTCTGTTCAGCGCCGATGAAGTGGCCGCTATCCTTGACTTCGACAGACTGCATTTCGTGTACCCGGAGTTCGATATATCACGCCCCATCTTGTCCTGCGCCTTGTCAGGCAACCAGCTCCGGCTGGACCGGGTCCATGCCTTTGTGACCGGCTACCGCGAGCATATCCCATTATCCGTGGACAAATTGATCCGTTCCATTAAATTAACGTGGTGGAGGGAAGCCGAATGGATTGCGGTTCCCCAAAAGGATGAATTCACACCGCTCATCCGGTTCCGCCACGAAAATAATTGGGTCGCCGCCAACTGGGACCAACTGGAGGATATTTTCGCCGGAATTTGAGCTGCCTCAATGCTGATACAGCCGGATGCTTGACACTGTCATTACCGCCGGAAGGGCGGCTTCATCCACCGCCACATTGTCATACCAGCCGCCCACTGCAAGATTAAGCAGCAGATAAAAAGGCTGATCAAAGGGCATCACCCCCGGCTCCAGACTCCGCTCCGCGAAGCAATGCCCGTCGACCAGCCAGCGCATGGAACCGGCTTCCCATTCCAGCGCATACTCCCGGAACTCATTAATCGTTCCGTTCTCAAGCTCATAGGTGAACTCTTCAACGACTTTATGCGCAAGATCCGGTCCATAGTGCAGCGTTCCCGCAATCTGCCGGGGCAGGCGTCCTTTCGCCTCCAGCATATCGATCTCCCCGGAGGCGGGCCAGGGCCCGTAAGCCTGATCCTGCGGAAGCAGCCAGATGGCGGGCCAGATTCCCTGCCCCACCGGCAGCTTGGCCCGCACGACCAGCCTGCCGTAGCAGAAAGAGAACTGGTCCCGGGTATCCAGGCGGGCTGAAGTATACGCGAAGCGGCGTCCATTCTGCTCCACGGTTTCGCGGCGCGCACACAGCTGCAGGCCTTCTTCTCCAATAGACAGATTCCCCGGATTCCCCGTATAAAACTGCTGCTCCCCGTTGCCCCAGCCCGGATACACCGGCTTCCCGTCATTGTCTAATAAGTCGTTGCCCAGGCGGATATTCCAGCGCTGCAAATCCGCATTTCCGCTTAGGAAATCCTGCTCCCATACAAGCTTGTTCATCCTTCGCACACTCCCTTCAGTTAATCACAGCATACTTAATTTCCAGGCCCTGTGGGTGGAATCCAAAAAATTGGGATAGGGTCAATAATCATGGCCTTTTTTTCCGCTGCCCTTTTTCATACCATGAAGGAGGAAGGGGGCACAGTACCATGTTCCAATACAGAACGGAACAAATGAAAGCGCTTGTCAGACAGTGGCAGCTGCAAAGCATGGTAATACCGGGCATTATCTGGATGTTCATCTTTTGTTATATCCCTATGTTTTGGCTGATCATCGCCTTTATGGACTTCAGCATTGCTAAGCCTATGCTGGAGTCGCCGTTTGTCGGGCTGAAGCATTTTCAGGATTTTATGACGGATGACCGGTTTTGGCGCTCGATCCGCAATACCCTCGGGATGAGTACAATCAAGCTCGTACTCGGTTTTCCTATCCCCATTTTATTCGCCCTGCTGCTTAATGAAATCCGGGGTCTGCGGTTTAAGCGCACGGTACAAACGATCTCGTACCTGCCTCATTTCATCGCCTGGACGATCTTTGGCGGAATCGCACTCAACTGGCTGGGGGAGGGCGGTGTCATTAACCAGCTGATGATGGCGATCGGGTTCCAGGACCGGGAAATCCTGTTTAACAGCGACCCTAAGTACTTCTGGTGGATTACCTTTTTCACCGATACACTCAAGGAAACCGGCTGGAGCGCCATTATCTACATAGCAGCCATAGCCGGCATTGATCCGGGGCTGTATGAAGCAGCCGAGCTGGACGGCGCGAACCGCTGGCAGCGGATGTGGCATATTACCGTGCAGAGCATCCGCCCCACGATCGCTATTCTGTTCATCCTTGCGGTCAGCGGGATACTCGGCAGTAATTTCGAGCAGATCTTCATGCTTAAGAACAACATGAATATGAAGATGGCGGAGAGTCTCGACCTCTACATTTACAACATGGGGCTGGTCTCCGGGCGTCACTCCTTCTCCACCGCCGTCCTGTTTGCCCGCTCGATTGTAGCGCTGGGGCTGCTGCTGTTGGCCAATCAGACCTCCAAGAAGCTGACCGGCGACAGTATTTTTTAGAAGAAACGGATTATGAGCGGCGAAGCCGACTCCACCTGGAAAGGAGACAACAGATTCATGGCAAGACGCGGAAGATTCCGGCGGATTGGCGCTTTTGAGGTCGGCAATACCCTGCTGATGCTGGCGGTCTGCTTTCTGACGCTGTACCCGATGTGGTTTGTACTCGTCAACTCGCTGAATTCACCGGCGCAGGCTTCGCTGGGTACCGTCAACTGGTTTCCCAAAGAGCTCTCGCTGGCCAGCTACAGTGTAGCCTTTAATGATAGAACGTTGATGAACGGCTTCTACATCACAACCATGCGTACGGTAATCGGGACTGTGGTGCATGTGCTGTTCACCGCTATCGTAGCCTATGGAATGAGCAAGTCCAATCTGATGGGCCGCAAGCTGTATCTCAAAATCTCTTTGATTACGATGCTGTTCTCAGGCGGGCTGATCCCCTCCTTCATTCTCATGACGAAGCTGGGCTTATATGATAGTTTCTGGGTTTTCATTATCCCTTCCATGTATACTTTTTTTAATATGGTTATATTTATGAGCTTCTTCCGCACCATTCCAGACAGCCTGGAGGAATCAGCCAAGGTGGACGGGGCTTCGGATTATGGCGTCCTGTTCCGGATTGTCCTGCCCAACAGCATGGCTGTCATTGCCACCATCTCCCTCTTCTCTGCAGTCTATCACTGGAACGACTATTATCAGGGGGTCATCTATATCCATTCCCAGGAGCTGCTGCCGCTGCAGACCATGCTGTACAAAATCATTGCCGAGAACTCCATGTCCTTCATGCAGCAGCAGGCGATGGCGCAATTCGGCGCAAGGCTTCCCGGCAACTCGATCAAATTCGCCTCCATGATGGTGGCTACGCTGCCTATCCTCATCTTCTACCCTTTTATCCAGCGCTATCTGGTCAAAGGTGTGATGATAGGTGCTATTAAAGGCTAGCCGTAATGAAGCATTCTACACAAATACAGAAAGGATGATTATGCCGTGAAAAGAAAATCTGTTAAACCAGTCTTAGCCATTATTCTGGCTGTAATCCTGACGTTAACTATGGCCGCTTGCAGCAGCAATTCCGCCAATAAGGAAAGCGCACCCACTACTGCGCCGCAGGCTGATACTACACCGGCGCCTCAGGCAGAAGCCACTCAGAATCCTGATGAACCCGCCTGGAAGCTCGATACCAGCCCTATCGATTTAACCTGGTTTGTTGGAGCGAACTGGTATGCACACACCTGGGGCGAGAGCCTGGCTTCTAAATATGTGACGGAGAAAACGGGTGTCAATGTCAAGCTGGAGGTCCCTTCCGGTGAAGCAAATGAGCAGATCACACTGATGATGACCTCGGGCAAGCTGCCGGATCTCATTTCTATGGGTTCCTGGGAAACCGCTGTCAAAAAGCTGTGGGAAGGCGATCATGTCTATGCCCTCAATGAATTGGCCGATCAGTACGACCCTTACTTCTACAAGGTGGCAGGTGACGGTACGCTGAAGTGGTACCGCCAGGAGAACGGCAACACGTATGGGGTTCCGAATGACTCCTACAGCCCCAACCTGATGCATGAGACCGGCATGACGGCCGCCAATCAGACCTTCCTGGTCCGCAAAGATCTGTACGAGGAAATGGGCAGTCCGGACCTCAGTACCCCGGAGGGCTTCCTGGGTGCGCTGCAGCTGCTGAAGGATAAGTATTCTGAGTATAAGGGTCAGCCTATGAGCCCCTTTTTCGCCCAGGGAAATGTCCCTTACGGGATGACGGAGTATCTGCAGAATCTGCTGGCCGTTCCGCATGAGAAAGACGGCAGCGTATATGACCGGGTGACCGACCCGGATTATATCGCCTGGCTCAAAACCTTCCGTACCGCTTACGAGCGCGGACTGATTAACGTGGATTTCCTGGTGGATTCCGATACCCAGGTGGAAGAGAAAACAAACAACGCCCGCTACTTTATGATGATCCGCGAATGGACCGGCATGACGGCTGTCAATCCGATGCTGGCTGCGGGTGCTAATCCGGACTCCAATTACATTGCAGTTGACGGGCCGCAGAATAGTAAGGGCGACAGCGCCAAGCTGTTCCCCGGCAACATGGACGGCTGGATGGTAACCATGATCAGCAAATCTACCGAGCATCCGGAGCGTGCGATCCGCTTCCTGACCTACCTCGCCAGTGAAGAAGGCCAGCGTGACCTGTTCCTCGGCAAGGAAGGCGAAACCTGGGATACGGTGGACGGCAAACCGCAGCTGAAGGCTGAATTCACAGACATGCTGGGCAGCAATATTGAGAAGCTGGAGAAGGAATACGGCATACTGGATACTTACTGGATGATGCGCAATCCTGTTATCGTCAACCAGTGGAGACCGGAGAAAGCGCCTGTGATCAAGCAGATGGAAGACTTCGCGAACGCACAGGCCGATATCGACAGCGGTATCTACAAAGGGCTGGACCCGCTTGGCGATTCGGAAGTAGCGGTTGCCTGGGCGCGCATCTCCCAGAACTGGGAAGAAGTACTCCCTGAGCTGATTACGGCCAAGGACGAAGCTGCCTTTGACAAAATCTTCGACAGCTTCCTGTCCCGCCGGGACAGCTACGGCTTCGCGCAGGTGAAGGAATACCGCCAGACGGAGCTGGATGCACGCAAAGCCAAAATGGCGGAATAATGTCTTGAACTATGCCGGCGGCCGGAATGGCGGCCGGTATTCCCTGCTTAGAGGGGTTTCTCCCCTTAAGCCGCAGCGCCCTATTACCTACCAGCCGGTTTGTAATATATGGTATATTACAGGGATGGGAGGTTAACCAGATGAAGTATTTGCTGACTACGATGAGGAAGCTTTACCGGAATTCCCGCATCTCAACCAAGCTGTTTCTGGCCTTCAGCTTGATGATTGCCATACCTGCGATTGTGGTCTCCTTTTTATTCATCCGTACGCAGGAAAGCCAGCTCTACAAGGAAGCTATGGCGGAGGGCAGCAATCATGTCGCACGGCTGAATGAACGGCTGCGCAGCCGGATGGATATTCTTGAGAACGCTTCCTCCACCGCTCTGACCCAGAAGGCATTTGTGGATTTCATTCACACCAATATGCGCGGGGACGGCCTGCGGCTCGTGAAATTCAAGCAAAACCAGTATGAGCAGATGCATAATATCATTCAAAGCCATGAGCTGATAAGTGAGCTAAGCTTCTATGTCGATAACCCGGATGTATACGAAATCTGGCCTGAAATCTATCATTACAGCAAGTTTTGGCCGCAGGATTACTGGATGACGCTCCGGGATGAAGGCGGGGCCGCCTTCCGCTTATCCGCCTTTAAGGATGGCGAGGATACATTATCCTACTACAGGCTGGTGCGGCCTCAGGGCCAGCAGCAGAAGCTCCCCACCATTATGGAAATCCGCGCCAGGCACAGTGTTTTTTTCAGCGATCTGCTTGAAGACACAGGTGGTGATTTCTTCAGTGTTGTAATGGACGGAACAAATGCTTTCCGGAATGTATACAATCCGGGGCATGAGTTCCCGCAGAATGCCGGGGAGAAGCTGGACGGAATTCTTAGCAGGATTCACGAACAGCTGGATGTGCTGCAGCAGAATAACCCGGTTAAGATTCATTCCGGGGACCAAACCTACTACGCGCTGTATCGCTACATCGCTCCTCTGAACGCCTATGTGGTCGATATCGCCTCCCATCAGGCGCTGATGCAGGGCCCGCGGAACTGGTACCTGATTGTGATCGCCGTCACCTCCTGTGTGCTGCTGCTTATGCTGCTGCTCGTTTCACAGATGACCCGGCGTATATTCCGGCGGCTGGAGAAGGTGCTCGTCTCCATGCGCAAGGTACGCAGGGGGCAACTGGATGCGAAGATTGATACAGGACTCCGGCATAACGAAACCGGTGACGAAATCGACTACGTGGCCGTCAGCTACAATAATATGCTGGACGAAATCCAGCACCTGATGACACAGGTGGTGGATAAACAGCTTATCGCCAAGAACGCGCAGCTCCACTCCCTGCACTCACAGATCAATTCCCATTTCTTGTACAACGCCCTGGAGTCGATCCGGATGCATGCGGAGGTCCAGCAGCAGCCGGCTATGGCTGGTGCACTGGTCTCTTTAGGCTCACTGCTGCGTTATAGCATGCAGTGGCGCAGCGATACGGTTGCCCTCAGTGAAGAGCTTGCCAACATCCACAGCTATATCCGGTTCATCAACTTCATGGAAGGCGGAAGCATTGAATTGTCGGCCGCTCTTCCCCCGGAGGTGCAGCGCTATACGATTCCCAAAATGTGCATGCAGCCTATCGTCGAGAATGCCGTGCATCACGCAGCCCCTGCAGGCGGCAGTGTACATATCCAAATTACTGTTAGGGTAGAGAATGACAGCCTGCTGCTGATCGAGGTCCGCGATGACGGCGCAGGCATTGATCCGCAAATGCTGGAGAGGCTCCAGTCTGTGCTGCGGGGCGACTCGGATACGCCGATTATTACCAGCAAGAACGGGCTGGGTCTGGAGAATGTGCATAAGCGCCTGCAGCTGCATTACGGCAAGGGCTGCGGACTGTGGATTGACAGCGTACAGAGCGCCTATACCTGTGTAACCATACGGCTCCCTTGGGAAAATGTGAATCTTGGAGGATGGTAGCATGATCAATATTCTGGTTGTGGATGATCAAAAGCAGATCCGTGACGGCCTGCAGGCTATGCTGCGCCAATTCCCTCTGCAGCTTGACCATATTTACAGCGCTGTGAGCGGAATTGAGGCGCTGGAGCTGTTGCGTCAGCACAGTATCCAGCTCGTGATTACCGATATCCGGATGCCTGATATGGATGGTCTGGAGCTGATGGCTCAGACCAAAGAGGAACGCATTAAGGTTGATTATCTGATTATTAGCGGCTACAGCGATTTCGCCTATGCCCAGAAGGCCATTGAGCTTGGTGCCAAGGGTTATCTGCTCAAACCTGTGAAACGGGAGGATTTGCAGTCCTCGGTGGAGCATGTCTGGCAGGAAATTCAGACGCGAATGTCGCTCTCGCGTAATCTTGAGCAATTGTCCCGCCGCGCCATGGAGACAGACCGTAAGGAGCTGCGCATGTATATGCAAGGCGCGGCGGGTGATGAAACGTGGATTGACGCGACTGAGCAGCAGAGCGCAGAGCTATGGAGCAGCTACCGGCTCTGCCTGCTGCGCGAGGAGCTGTGGATTAACCAGCCGGGTGCCAGCAGCAGCCATAGCATAGAATCTATTGCTTACCGCGTATATGGCAGACACGGTTGTCTCTGTCTTCAGCACCGCCCCCACCTGATCCTGGCGGTTGATGCAGCCGTAGATCCGGGGGTCTTCCCTGCTGCGCTCCAAACCGAGCAGATTGAGGCCATTACTGCAATGACCAGCCCGCAGCAGGGATTAAGGGAGCTGCCGGGCAGCTATACGCTGGCATTGGAGCTGTACCGCCACAGCTTCCTGTTTCCGGATAAGCGTTGCCTCCTGCCCACGCATATTGAGCGGCTGGAGCAACAGTGGGAGCTCCCCTATGAGGAGCTGTATGCCCTGTTCCAGTTAACCGGCACCAAGAACAGCGGCAGAATCACCCAAGGGATCTCCAGCCTATTCCACAAGGATGTGCTGCAGCGGCATCACATACGTTACACACAGCAGCTATGCCGGGCCGTAGTCCAGATGATGGAGGAATATGAGCGTGTAATCCGCCCGTACATGGGAGAAGAGGCTTTGGACTTAGACAGTCTGCGTAATGTATTCGACTATCCGGGCATCCGCGATTATATTCAGGCGCTGCTGCAGCAGCTGCTCCGGCTGAACCAATTTTATTATGAATACAAGTGCAGCTACCGCAACTCTCAGGACTTGAACGAAGCCATCCGTTTCATCCACGAGAATTACCACAAGCCGCTGGATCTCGCGATGGTGTCCAACCATGTGTCGCTGAATTACGCTTATTTCTCCAACCAGTTCAAGAAGAATATCGGCAAAGGCTTCGCCGAATACCTGCGTGATGTGCGTCTGGATAAAGCCCGGCGTCTGCTTGCAGAAACTGACCATAAGATCGTCGAGATTGCCTCCATGGTCGGATATGAAAGCTACAAAAGCTTCACACGGGCCTTCCGGGATGTGATGCATATGCAGCCCACGGAATACCGGCAGCTGATCCGCCGGAAGCTGGAACGGGAAGAAGATTACCGGGACAGCGGGCTGCAAATCGAGCAAGACTCCACTAAATAAGTCCACCAATACAGTGTCAGATTTAGACCATCGAAAACCACGCTGGCAAAATACTTGCAGAGGGTTTGCCGTGCCACGATTATCGTTATGGTACATGAGCATAGACGGTAGGCGGCTTAATTGTACTTCGTACAACTAAAATGTCTGATTTGCTACCAGTTATCCGTTTAGCTGTATTTTGTACAATTAAAACCTCCACTTGTCTTGGTTCTCACCTATCCGGGCAGATTTAGTTGTATAGACTACAGTTATAAGAGTCACGCATTCCTTTTCACTGTTTTTAATTGCACGTTATACAGCTATCACTGAATATTCACTTAGAACAGAACTCCATCAATTGCTGCAATGTTGAATACACTCACTTCTTGAGTTCTGAACTGTAGGCGCAATAGCGTCTGCATATAAAGCAAAAGCCAAAAAATTGGGTCATAACAAAAAGTATTGTCCCTTTTAGCCGATTATGAGATTCGATAGAATAAAGATGTTCTCTCATATGTAAGCGGTTACCTTCACTACCATTTAATTAAAAGGAGGGCAAGTATGAAGCGACTTCACCTAACGGATATTGGATTTAAACAGAAGGTATTATGTTTGTTCCTGAGCTTAGTGATGCTGGCCGGCATCGGCCTGCTGCCTGCTTCGAGAATTCAGACGGCGGAAGCAGCGGGGGTCACGGTCAGCTCCATGGCTTATTTCTCGGCGGCAGACGGTCCAGTTATCTCCAAATCAGGGGTAGGACAAGCGAGCTACGGCTTCGTCATGCCAGTGTTCAACGGCGGCTCCGCTACCTGGAGTGACGTGTCGGATGATGTGGGCGTCAAAGTGAAAGTAAGCGGCAACTGGGTAGACATCGACAGCGCAGGCGGCTATGTCTACAACCAGAACTGGGGGCACTGGAGCGACGGCGGCATGAACGGCTACTGGTTCACGCTATCCACTACAACCGAAATTCAGCTCTACTCCAAGGCTAACAGCGGGGTTACGCTCAATTACACACTGGCCTTTCAGAACCTGAACACAACTACCATCTCAGCTATGGCACCTACTCAAGGGCCGCAGATTACAGCAGGCTTTACAGGAAGTGCAGGCTTTACCTACCCTACCTTCAACAATGATCCGGCCTTAACTTATGAAGCCGTGGCGGATGATCTGAAGGTGTACGTGAAACCTGTTAACAGCAGTACATGGATTGATATTGATAATAACGCAGCCAGCGGCTGGATCTATGACAGCAACTTCGGCCAGTTCACCGATGGCGGCGGAGGCTATTGGTTTACCGTTACTGAATCCATTAATGTCAAACTGGCCTCCAAGACCTCTTCCGCGAGTCTCATCTATACGATTACCTTCAATCAGCCGGTCCGGAATTCATATGTCCTGACGGCCTACGACGGGACAGCTTACACTGCAGACAACAACGGTTCCATCGGCTTCCCCCTCCCTAAAATAGACGGAGGCGCACCGGTTGGCAGCGAGCTTGGCAAATTCGTCTATCAGATCAAAGCGGGCGGCCAGTGGGTGGATCTGAGCAATTCCGGCCAGAGTGGATTCTTCTATGCCGGCAACGGCTATAACAATATGTCCGCTGCCAACCAGTGGGGCTATTGGGCCGATTATATCTATGGCCTGTGGTTCCAGCCGATCCAGGTGAATATGGAAATCCGCATCGGGTATCCGCTGAACGGGCAGCAAGGCGGAAATATCGGCAGCAATTATGTCTATTACACCTTCACCGGTAATCCCAATGCCCCGCGTCCCGATGAAAGCGACCAGGAAGATATTACGCTGGGAACACCAACAGACCCGGCTGTGGCCGGTATGAACCTCCTCTGGCAGGATGAGTTCAGCGGGACAGCACTCGACACCGGCAAGTGGAATTATGAACAGGGATACTATATCACTAATGACCCCAATAGCTGGGGCTGGGGCAATGCGGAGCTGCAGCATTATACTAACAGTACCCAGAATGTATTTGTCCAGAACGGGCAGCTGAATATCAAGGCCATTAATGAACCGAAGTCCTTCCCGCAGGACCCTAGCCGGTATGCGCAATATTCTTCCGGCAAAATCAACACCAAGGATCATCTGTCCTTCCAGTACGGGCGGGTGGACATTCGGGCTAAGCTGCCTACAGGCAATGGGATCTGGCCTGCACTGTGGATGCTTCCGGAAGATGCTGCTTACGGGGCATGGGCCGCATCCGGTGAAATCGATATTATGGAAGCCAAGGGACGGCTTCCCGGCACGACCAGCGGCGCCGTACATTTCGGCGGACAATGGCCTGTGAACCGGTATATTGCCGGTGAGTATCACTTCCCTGAGGGGCAGACCTTCGCGAACGATTATCACGTCTATTCCATGGTCTGGGAAGAAGATAATGTGAAATGGTATGTGGACGGTAAATTCTTCTTCAAGGTCAACAGAGAGCAATGGTATTCCGTAGCGGCACCGAACAATCCGAATGCCCCCTTCGACCAGCCCTTCTATCTGATTATGAATCTGGCGGTCGGCGGACATTTTGACGGCGGGCTCTCCCCCGCTCCGTCTGATATCCCGGCAACGATGCAGGTAGATTATGTACGGGTCTACAAGGAAGGCAGCGGCGGCGGAAATCCGGGCAATCCCGGCAACGTTCCGGTCAGCGGTGTCTCCGTAACTCCTTCCACCGCCCAGGTGCAGGCCGGTCAGAGCGTCCAGCTGACCGCCAATGTGGCGCCGTCCGGTGCAACTAACAAACAGGTTGCCTGGACCGTATCAAACAGCAGTACCGCCTCCGTGAACCAGAATGGTCTCGTAACCGGTCTTGCAACAGGCACAACAACCGTTACGGCTACAACTGCAGACGGCAACAAAACAGCCACCAGCACGATTACCGTGGTGCCCCCGCCTGCAACTGTAATTGTGATCGGCGATCAGGTGCGCGGCCTGAAAAAAACAGGCAATAACCTGCTGTTCTATGTGAACGGTGCAACCTTCGCCGACCTGCATTACAAAATCAACAACGGCGGACAGCAGAACGTCGCTATGACCTCCACGGGCAACGGAAACTACACCTACGCGGTAAATAACCTTCAGCAAGGTGATACCGTGGAATACTTCTTCACCTACAATCCGGGTCAGGGGGCGCTGGATTCCCCGTGGCAGACTTATGTGCATGGGGTGACCCAAGGAACCCCCGAATAAGAAGAGCATCCTGGAACAGATAAGCGGCTGAACGTATGGCCGCTTCATATGACCGCTAACACAGGGGATGGGGGAAGAAGAGCATCCTGGAACAGATAAGCGGCTGAACGTATGGCCGCTTCATATGACCGCTAACACAGGGGATGGGGAAGTCTTAGGACTTCCCCATCCCCTGTTCTATTTCACTCAAGGGCCAGTAATGCAGCCCAAATAAATTTTGCGGAAACAAAATGTGACCAAATGCCGTCCTTAAGGGTGTTATAGGTAAAGGAGGGCATAACCTCATGCAGCAACCCATGACCCGGCCGGGCAATCATGTGATACAAAGTTACGAGGTCTACTCAGATATGCTGTTCCGGATTGCCCTGATCCATCTGGGCAGCCGCCAGGATGCCGAAGAAGCCACTCAGGATACCTTCATCAAGCTGATGGAGAAAGCTCCCGCATTTAAGGATGACGAACATCAGAAGGCATGGCTGATCCGGGTAATCACCAATCATTGTAAAAATCTGCTGGGCAGAGGCTGGCGCAAGCGCGAAGTCAAGCTGGAGGGCAGTGAGCCGGTTGCGGCCGACACCCCCGAGGATATGGCGATCCTGCAGCTTGTGCTGGCGATGCCGGTAAAGTATAAAACGGTGATCCATCTGTATTATTACGAGGATTACCCCATCCAGGAAATCAGCAGGATTCTGCAAATCAGCGAGTCTGCGGTGAAGATGAGACTTCAGCGGGGACGTCAGCTGTTAAAACTGGAGCTGGAAGGAGCGGGACCGGAGTGAAGGAAGAAGAATTTCGCACAAACTATAAGAAAGCGGTGAATTCAATGAAATCCAGTGAAACAATGAAGCAAGGATTAGCCGATAAAATGGAGCAGAAACGCCGTCCGCGTAAAATGGTCTATGTGGCAGCAAGTGTACTGCTCGCCGCCGGAATCGGCTTAGCCGGACCAAGCATTATGCAGCAGCTGAATGGAACGGCCTCCCCGGGTCAAGTGGCTCAGGTAGATCCGGGCACGCCCGCTGCGGGTACCTCGGCAGGCATCGTCATTCCCAAGATAGAGCTGCCGGATAAAAGCTCCGGTGTTTCAGCAGATATGATCGCCCTTGTCGTATATAAGGGCAATATCTATACTCAAGCGGCGACCCGTATCGATGCGGCCGATGCTGCAGCACTGCGCGGCGAGAAGCTGGGCCGGACGTCCGGCGGCATTGATGAATGGAGCGGCAAGGATGAGTATATCGAGCTGGCCTCCAATATTGGCGAAGCGGATATCTATGCCGTAAAGGGATACGATTCCGGATTCCTGGTGATGTCCTATACGGAGATTGACGGCCAGGTATATGCGGAGCTGTATGAACACACGAATGGCATTACAATAAGCAGCGGCGCGGATCTGTTCGGCAAGCTGAATCTGGAAGGCCGCATTGCCTCCGCCCAGTGGGAGAGCTTCAGCAGCTGGAACAACGGCCAGCAGCAGTACCTGCCGCTGCCGGAGGGTGCCGCGCTGGATGGCTTCCTGAGCGCACTTAATGCCGCCAAACCACTGGCAGCAGAGCCGCTGACGGAGCAAGGCATCTATGACAGCGAAGACCGCAAGATCATCTACCTGCAGCTGGATGACAAGGCCCGGGTGGAGCTGACCCTGTTCGGCCAGGGACTGGTACGCTACGGCAATGCTCCGGTATTCTTCGAGGTCGAATCCGGCGCTTTCCAGGCGCTGTGGAACAGCATGAATCCTTAAGCTGCTGCTTAAGTACAGCGGCAAACAAGTGGATAAAGGTATCTTAATTAGCCCATTTCCGCGGGATATACGGAAGCAAGTGGAAAAACACAGACTGTTGAAAAAGTCTTTGTTTCACACGACACCGCGTTAATTTGGTA